>RZZF01000016.1 GCA_009929975.1 Clostridia bacterium | reverse complement strand
CTCGAATATCTCGAGGACAAGCGCTGGGATTTCGGCAAAGTCCGTATGGGCGGCACGCTGGGCTACGCGGCCGCTGTCATCATCACCGGGCTGCTGCTGAAAGATGATTACTCGAAGATTTTCATCGCGATCAGTGTTCTGCTTCTCTTATGCCTTATTGCCGTTTTCCTGATTCCCTCTGTTCCCGGGCATCATACGGGGCGGCAGACACGGCGCGGCTTACCGCTCCGTGACATTTTCAAGAATCCGCTGATGATCTGCCTGATGGTTTTTTTCATCGTTTTCGCGCTTGGATTCAATCTTTATTATTCATTCTATCCCATCCATTTCAGCAGTGTCGGCGGCACCAGCCGCCAGATCGGCACGATGTTGTTTGTCAGCGCGATCTCCGAGATTCCGTTTCTTCTGACCGCCCGCTACTGGCTGCGCCGCTTCGGGATTGAAAAGGTGCTGATCGCCTCCGGGTTGATCAGCAGTCTGCGCTGGCTGCTGCTTTTCTTCCTTGAAGCACCGGTTTTGATCATTCTGGTCAACTGTCTGCATGGATTAGGCTATGTCACGGTGAACTTCTCGATTATTTCTTTCATCAACACCAACCTGCCGCGACAACTGCGTGCCACAGGCCAGACCATCTGCGCGGTTCTGGTCATGTTCTTCTCCCGGGTCATCTTCGGATATATCGGTGGCATTGCCAGTGATTTTTTCGGGGTCAGCCAGATGATGCTTTTCTCTGCCGTCATCACGATCATCATCACCTTCGTATTCATGATCTGGTTCAGCTGGCTTAAGAAGCGAACGGTCTATATTCCGCTGCAGGAATCCGCGCGGGCAGAGTAGACACCGTTCCTGTTGACAAGGAGGGCTCATATGGATTATCTGAAAGCAAATGATCTTCAACATGCTGTCTGGATCCGGGTACCGGATCAGCAATGGCAAGCCACCGGACGTGAGCGGACAACAGGGATTCGGACAGGCTGTTTCCAGCTGATCTTCCCGGCCACGACCGAGATGCTCGGAGCGGCCTGGCCGGTCAAAATCAGCGCTGCCAGCCGTTACCGCTGCTGGCTCAACGGACAACCGATGGGATCCGGACCGTGCAAAGGAGACCGCTGGCGCCGCTTCTACGATACGATCGATCTGGGTCCAGCCCTGATCGCCGGGGATAACGTTCTGTCGGTCCAGGTCGCCGCTTACAGTGATAATCAAGTGCTTCTGGGCGAGGAGCAGGCTCCGATCTGGGCTCAGCCCTCCTTCCCGGGTCCTCTGCTGATCCTCGAGTCAGAACCGGCTGTCCCGGTTCATCGACCTGATCTTTCAACCGGGACGGCGGACTGGCAGGTGACGCTGCATCAGGGGCTGTCATGGAAAATATACCCGAGAACCCAATGGGCCGGCGCGATGGAAGTCATGAAGATGGACCAGGCGCCGCAAGGCTGGCCTGGCCGGATCCTCTTTGACGCCCTCATGTCGCCGGCAGAAATTGACAGCCCGAACGGCTATAACCCCTACGGTGAACTGCTGCAGGGGCCACTGCTGCCACGGCCGATTCCGCGTCTGTTTGAGCGTCCCGGAACATTTTCGATGGCGATCCGGCCGGCAGACCACCCACGCGATGCGATCTGGTCGGTTGATCTCGATGCCCGGCAGCTGCGGACTGCTTTTTTCCGGCTGCATCTTTCAGGTGGAAAAGGCTGCCGGATCAGGATCCTCTACAGTGAGGGCTATGAGACAAAGAAAGAAGACGGGACATCGGTCAAGCAGGTTCGCGACGACGCGGTTCATGGCGATCTGGCCGGTGTTGAAGACTGTCTCCTCTGTGATGGTCGGTCGTTCATTTATGAACCGTTCCTGTTCCGGACCTTCCGTTTCGTCCGGCTGACCGTGGAGCCCGGTCAGGAGCCGCTCACCCATCTGGACGCCGCTTTTCTTGAAACCGGCTACCCGCTGCAGGCCATATCTGAGATCAGGTCGTCGGAAGAATGGGTTCAATCCGTCTGGCAGATCAGCCAGCACACGCTCCAGTGCTGCATGCATGATACCTATGAAGATTGTCCCTTTTACGAGCAGCTGCAATATATTCTCGATACACGCCTGCAGATGCTGTTCACTTACCGGCTGTCAGCCGATACCCGCATGGCCCGCCGCACACTTGAGGATTTTCAAGCGTCCAGGCTGCCGGAGGGTATTCTGCAATCACGGTATCCCAGCCAGATCCAGCAGGTCATCCCCGCTTTCTCGCTGCATTGGATTTTCATGCTGGAGGATTATTACTGGCAGACAGCTGATTCTGGTCTGATTCAGCGCTATATGGGGACCGCGGACAGCCTGATTGAATGGTTTCGCCGCCATCTCAA
Source organism: Clostridia bacterium (assembly GCA_009929975.1). GTDB lineage: Bacteria > Bacillota > Clostridia > Saccharofermentanales > UBA5734 > SLHU01. The sequence goes on along the minus strand of RZZF01000016.1, from coordinate 10,689 downwards.
TGACCAGGGCCTTGTATCCGATCTCGGTTACTGGGATTTTCTTGACTGGGCACCGGAGTGGGAAGATCGTCACGGTGTTCCTGATGCCGCGGTGTCAGGTCCGGTCACCACACATAATCTGACGCTCGCGGTGGCCATCCGCTCGCTCGCGTTTCTGCATGAGTCACTCAATGAGCCCGAACAAGCCGCCGGACTGCGCCGTTTCGCTGATCAGCTGACGACACGGGTCCGCGAACTTTGCTGGAATGATCAGGAATCACTGTTTCAGGACGGACCCGGCTGCGGCCAGCTGAGCCAGCATGCCCAGGTCTGGGCCGTTCTGGCCGATGCCGTCGACGAGGCAGAAGCCGCGCAGATCATGCGGCAGGCACTCGACCGGCAGGATCTTGTCCCATGCTCATTTCCGCAGCAGTACTTCCTTTTCCGGGCTTTGGAGAAGGCCGGCCTGTATCAGAAGACGGCTGATCAGTGGAATCTTTGGCGTACACTGCTTGACCAGCACCTGACCACGGTCCCGGAAACCCCGTTCGCACCGCGCAGCGACTGCCATGCCTGGGGCGCGTTGATGTTATTCGAGGGACCGGCCCGCCTGCTCGGCGTTGAAGCCGGACAGCCCGGCTGGCAGCGGATTCGAATTCAACCACGTTATGATTATCTGCCTGATGCCGCAGGGCGCGCGGCAACACCGCATGGTCCGGTTGAGATCAGCTGGCGGAAAACAGATGATCCCGCCAGTCCTGTCGCACTGACAGCATACTGTCCTGCCGGAATCCCGGTTGATGTGACACTGCCGGACGGTCAGGTACTGACTTATGAACGCGGCGGAGTCATTCAGATCGGCTGTGAAGGATAACGGAGGGACAGCAGACACCCTCTGTCTGTCATCGTTCCCTGATTTATGGTAAACTTATATGTATCGACATTATGATATAGAAACTGATGCCGGGCTGCCCGTCCATCGAAAATCTGGAGGAATTTCATGCAATATCGAACCATTAAGAAACTTGACCTGTCCTTATCGACTTTCGGTATCGGCTGTATGCGCCTGCCTTTGCAGCAGCAGCCCGATGGCCTGAAAGATTCATCAAAAATAGATCAGGACGAGGCGGTCCGCATGATCCGTCATGGTATTGATGAGGGTGTCAACTACATCGACACCGCTTATCCATATCATGGTGGAAACAGTGAACGCGTCGTCGCTGAAGCTTTGAAAGACGGTTACCGGGAAAAAGTCTATCTCGCGACAAAGCTGCCGGTCTGGCTGGCAAAATCCTATGATGACTTTGACCGCCTGCTCAATGAACAGCTTGAGAAACTGCAGACGGACCACATTGATTTTTACCTCCTGCACGCGCTGAACGCTGAACGCTGGGAGTTCCTCAAAAAAGTCAATGTGTTCAAGTTCCTCGATCAGGCAAAAAAAGACGGCCGGATCCGTCACGCCGGCTTCTCCTTCCACGACCAGCTGCCGTTGTTCAAGGAAATCATCGACAGTTATTCCTGGGATATGACCCAGATCCAGCTCAATCTGCTTGATGATCATTATCAGGCAGGGCTTGAAGGACTCCATTACGCGGCTGACCGCGATGTCATGGTCGTCATCATGGAACCGCTGCGCGGCGGCGCGCTGGCGGCACGTATTCCCAATGATGTGCGCGATGTCTGGAATCAGGCAGAAACAAAGCGCACCCCTGTTGAATGGGCTTTCCGCTGGCTGGCCGATTTCAAGGAAGTCAGTGTCATTCTCAGCGGTGTCAGTACAATGGAACAGCTGCAGGACAATCTGCGCATTTTTGCGGATGCCGCGCCCGGCTGCATGAATGAACAGGAAAAAGATCTGGTCAGCCAGGTTCAGGCACTCTACCGCAGCAAAATCCGTGTCAACTGCACACGCTGCAATTATTGCATGCCCTGCCCCTCCGGTGTGAACATCCCTGAAGTTTTCCGTCTGTACAACAACATGTTTCTCTTTGATGATCCGGAAGCCAGCCGCAGCCAATACCAGAAGCTGATCAAAGACCAGTCAGATGCCACCCAATGTGTTGAGTGCGGCTTATGCGAGGCCGCCTGTCCCCAGAGCATCCCGATTATCAATAAATTGGTGGAAGCACACCAGGCGCTGACCACCTGATCAGTTTTCCCATCCGTCATATCAATATAAAGCCTCTTTGCCTGTGCACGGCAAAGAGGCTTTTTGGTTTTATCTGATACCGCGGTCAGCGTCAGGCACTAACGGATCTGAGCGGCCGGATGGCGCGCCGCAGAGACGGTGTGATCATTGCCGCGAGCAATGCGTGCAGACTGTCGGTGAGTAAAAATGGCAGTAATCCGATCTGGAGGGCTCTGAGCAGGAGCATCGACTCACCGCTGTACACATTGCGGATCAGCAGAAGCCAGCTGATGCCGCATACATAAACAATCACAAGTCCGGCCAGGTTGACCACCAGGCGGCGCAGCAGTGAAGTGGTGCCCGGCCCGCGTGCGGACAGCCAGCCGACCAGTCCGGCGCACAGCATCATGCCTGGAAGGTAGCCGAACGACGGCTGCAGCAGATAGGCAGGTCCGCCACCCATGGCGAATACCGGCAGTCCGATCAGGCCGAGCAGAAGATAAAGTCCCTGCGCGAGCATGGCACGGCGGGCACCCAGCAGCAGACCGCTTAGCAGACAGACCTGAAACTGCAGCGTTACCGGTATGGTAAAAACCGGGATACTGATTTTGCCGCCGATGATTGCCAATACCGTAAATAAAGCGATCAGTGTCATGTCACGGACCGCCAGCCTGTTTTTCTTTATTTTGCGATTGTCTGACTGCATACTGCTCTCCCCTGTTCATATCAGCGCTCATTATAGAGGAGTTTTCAGTCAATTGTCAACCTTAATATTATTTTGGTTGACGTTTAACGGATCCATGTCATACTCTGATGATGTCAGCCGCGGCTCAGGAAGGCGAAGATTGGCCTCTGATCGAGACTTCGCCCGACCGGACGGTCCAGGTATGGCCATGTTCATCTTCGACCAGAAGTTCTCCGCCATGATCCAGACCCCGCGCGATCCCTTGCAGAACATGGCCATCTGAGTAGGAGACCTGCACTGGCTGACCGATGGTCAGGCAATTTGACAGATAATCAGGAAGCCATTGGTCTGGCTGAGCCAACCGGGGCAGCCGTCTGGCCAGCGCTGTCAGGATGGCCTGCAGGAGCTGCAGCGGATGCTGCCGATGTGCCTTGATCTGGAACAGTGAAATCGCGATTTCCCGCAGATCTTCCGGGAACTCTGTTGTATGCAGGTTAAGGCCGATCCCGATAATCAGTGCGGCGCTCTGGTCTTCGATGACGACTTCACTGAGAATTCCGCAGACCTTTTTCCGGCTGACCGGATCAAGCAGGTCATTCGGCCATTTGATGCCCAGTCTGATCCCGCTGACTTCGTGGATGCCTTCGACGGTGGCCAGCCCGGCCAGAAGGGTCGTAGCGGCCAAAGCGGCGGGTGGCAGATCCGGTCGCAGGAGAAGCGAAAACCACAGGCCATCAGCATGGTCAGACTGCCACTGCCGGCCGCGCCGCCCCCTTCCTGCCGTCTGCCGGGCCGCGACATACAGTCCGCTGCGAATGCCGTCCTGTTCCAGCGCACGTCGTGCCATGGCATTGGTTGAATCGGCAGATTCGGCAAAAACCACCTGTTCGAGGGACAAGGCCGGACGCATTTGCCGCTGAAGTTCGTTCAATCCGGCCTGATCGACATGGTCGGGTCGTCCACGCAAACGATATCCGCGGTTGGAGACCGCGTCAATCTCATAGCCGTCCTCACGCAGACGCTCAATCTGCTTCCAGACCGCGCTGCGGCTGACTTTGAATATCCGGCTCAGTTCCGCACCTGAAATGTAATCGTCCTGTCCGGACAGCCAGCGAACCAGCTCATCTTTTTGCATGCCGTCCCTCCCGCGTGAATGTCAGTGATAGCGGAACCGAGAAGGATGAAAAGGCAGGCAGCGACAGAGAGCGGCCATCAGCAATTTCCGCCGCCCGTCCCCTGAGCTGACTGGTACCGGGTTCGATACCCAGTGCGTAATCGCCTGATTTCATCGATTTCCACTGAGTGAGAACGGGCAGGATTTCCGGATCATAACGGAGAACAGCCGATAAGCCATATCCCGGATGATGGAGCCGGACAGAGGCCGGCACACTGGTGGTTCCGGGCAGTAGATAGTGGAAGAAAACCTGCTCAGGTTCGCCGTCGGAGGGCGGTGTGATCATGGAATGTTCCGCGAGGCCGCGGATGGCATCCCCGTTACGGGGAATGACTTCAGCCGGCGGAAAAGTCAATTGAAGCTCAGGCGAGAGAAAAGGCCAGCCGAAATTGAAATGATACAGCAGGAAAACCGGTTCAGGCTCAGCTGAGAGATTGCACAGACGATCCTCCCAGGTAATTTTCGCGCTGTCGAGCGGAACGCGGATGGTTCGCTCCAGCCTCAGGTGTGGACCGAACAGAGCTGATTCCCGGATCAATCCCCTGATCAGGATTTCTCGGTTCGGCTGATCAATCCAGGCACTGACTTCCTCGGCCGCAGCATGCAAAATCGTTCCATGCTGTGGATGATACTCTCCGCCGTCATCTGTATTCGCCGGTCCTGTATTGCGCAGCCCACAGGTTGCCAGCATGCCGCCGGACCACAACCGGGCATAATCGCCCGGCAAGGCCAGCGCCCGTCCCTGCTGCAGACCGTTCTTGGTCATGAATCCGATATTGATGCCATCGATCGTCAATTCCAGAAGATCAAGCGCATGACTTTCATTGAACCATGCATGCAGACCTGCGCCATTTTTCACCTCGATCAGTTGAAGCCCGCTGCCGGCGCCCTCACGAACACTCATTCTGCGAACGGCTGCCAGCTGCTCGGTCGATCCGGTACAGCGAAGATCATTCTGCCATGGTTCGGCAAGCTGTTGATACTCCATATCCGCCTCCATAAAAAAGGGCTGCTCCGGATCAGGTCCGGGGCAGCCCGCTCAGTCCAGACGCCTCAGATATTTGATTTCCTCTTGATGAAATCAATCAGCTCATCCACATAGGTAAAGGCCAGACAGGTCACCGTATCCGCACCGCCGTAATACATCGCCAGACGGCCGCTTGGCGCGTCAACCAGAGCCGCACAGGGGAATACGACATTCGGGACATCGCCGACACATTCGTATTGTGTTCTCGGATTAAGAACATAGGGTTCAGCACGATACAGGACTTTCCAGGGTTCGTCCAGATCGAGCAGCGCGGCGCCGACACTGTAGACAAAGCCGTTGCAGGATGTCAGAACACCATGATAGATCAAAAGCCAGCCTTCACTGGTTTCAATCGGGATCGGTCCGGGGCCGATTTTTGTCGCTTCCCAGGATCCGCGGGCTGACATGACATGGCGATGGCGTCCCCAGTGCACCATATCCGGGCTTTCGCTGCAGAAAATATCACCGAACGGGGTATGCCCGTTATCGCTCGGCCGGTTGAGCATGACATACTTGCCGTTGATCTTGCGCGGGAACATCACACCGTTGCGGTTAAACGGCAGATACGCGTTTTCCATCTGGTGGTATTCACGGAAGTCTTTGGTCCAGGCAATTCCGATGGTCGGGCCATGATAGCCATTGCACCAGGTTACATAGTAGCGATCATCAATCCAGCAGACCCGGGGGTCATAGGCGTACTCGAATTTGCCAATCTCAGGGTCGTCACTGATCATCTGGATTCTATCCGGATCGATTTCCCAGTTGATGCCATCTTTGCTGCGGCCGCTGTGGATCTGCATGACGCGCGCGGTGTTGTCACAGCGGAAGACACCGGCAAATTCTCCATTATAGGGAACAACCGCGCTGTTGAATATGCTGTTGGACTCTGGCAGCAGATCACGGGGAATCACCGGGTTATTCTCATAACGCCAGAAGACATCATGATAGCCCTCCGGTTTGTCCTGCCAGGGGATATTCGGTAATGCGTCTCCGACAATCTTGTATTTTGTTGCCATATGCCTGATCCTTTCTTTTCTGCCGACGGTAGCCGGCTCTGTTGCTTGCCCTGACTTAATTGTATGAATCGGAATGAAGGGTGTCAATCGATGAACGCTGTTCAGGAACAGCCGACAGCCATGACACGGACCGGTGCCGGGATGCTGAACTGGCCCATGGTATCAACCACTCCGGTTGTCCGGTCAAGACGGAAAACCGATAGATTGCTGCTGTCCTGATTCGCGGTCAGCATCAAGGTGCTGTGATCGTCTTTGTCGACCAGGAGCAGATCACGCGGGGTACGGCCCGCACATGGCTGCCAGGCCAGATCGCTGATGGTCCCGTCTTCGGTATTAATCCGGCCGAACGCGATGCTGTCATCACCACGGTTTGTCGCCGCGATCCAGCGGCCGTCAGAGGTAACACGAATAGACGCACATGTGCTTTGGCCGGCGAATGTCTGCGGCAGAGTATCAATGATCTGGACTTGTTTCAAGCCCTGATTCGTCCACTGGTACACGATGATCTGGCTGCTCAGTTCACAGACGGCATAGAGCCAGGGCTGCTGCGGATGAAAAGCCAGATGGCGTGGTCCGCTGCCGGCCGGACACTGTTCAATCCATCGTGGCGCAGGCGCCTCACTGCCGGCTGCCAGGTCTTCCCAGGCATAGAAAACAATCTGATCAAGACCGAGGTCGACCAGCAGGACCCCCTGGTCATCAGGCACAGCCCCGGCAAAATGAACATGCGGAGCTTCCTGGCGTTTCGGATTGGGTCCTTTCCCTTCATGTTGGATCAGCAGGCCGTCTGCCTGGCCATCGCTCCGGCGGGCGAACCGGCCATCATCGGAAAAATCAATGACATAAGCGGATCCACCGCTGTAATTGGCTGAAACCAGACGTTTCAGCTGGCTATCCACCAGAATGTGGCAGGGTCCCCGTCCACCGCTTGTGACCTGATCGACCAGCGACAGCTGAACCGATTGTTCGGACAGCTCCCAGGCAATCGAAGCCAGGCTCCCTGTCGGCAGGCCTTGAAACTGGCCGGTCTCTCCGGCCGCGAACAAGCGTTGATGATCCGGCCATTCCGCCAGCCAGGACGGATTGTCAATCGACAAAGGCTCACCGGCTTCAGTGAGGACCCCTGTCTCCAGATCCAGCCACAGAGGATAAATCCCCTTCCCGCCCAGCTGGGTATAGGTTCCAACGAATACAAGCTGCTGACTATTCATACACTGACCTCCTCGTACCGGAACACCTCGTCCGGCCTGTCTGCGGTGCAGACTTCATGTGCTACGCGTCGGCTGATGTTAATCGGATGGTCGCGATTTTCTGTTCCTCGATCGGACGATCGGCCGCGCCGGTTCGGACAGACGCAATTGCGTCAACAACATCCAGACCGTCCACTACCCGGCCAAACGCCGCGTACTGACCGTCCAGATGAGGCGAGTCGGCATGCATGATGAAAAATTGGGATCCAGCGGAGTCCGGCAGAGCGGAACGCGCCATGGAAATGACACCGCGTGTATGGCGAAGTGTATTATTCACTCCGTTCGCGCGGAACTCACCCTTGATCTGATAACCCGGTCCGCCCATACCGCTGCCCTGGGGACAACCGCCCTGGATCATGAAACCGGGGATGACGCGATGAAAGATAAGCCCGTCATAGAACTTCTCGCTGACAAGTTTCTTGAAATTCTCAACAGTCAGCGGGGCCTGCTCGTGATCAAGCTCGATCACGATGTTCTTCTGGTTTTCCATTGTGATGGTTATTTGTTCATTCATGTGGTATCAGGTTCCTTTCTCCTGTTATCCGCGGCTCATTCCTGATGCTGCCGCAGGATTGTATCCTTGATATCCCAGAGTTTCTGGGACAGATCGACATAATAGATCTGCGGGTTCTCAAATCGTTTGACAGACTCCCACAGATTGTCCAGTTCCTGCTGGCAATAGCGCCGTAGATCATCAATCGACTGGCGCTGATAGATCAGCCGCCCGCTGACAAAGATCGGCTCCAACAGCCTGCGGACCGTGAAATTCGTCAGGGTCTTGCGTTTCCAGGTATGCAGCGGATCGAAGATCTCATACGGTTCCTGATCATCGATTTCCTCGCCGGCCTGGGTAACCAGATCCGCGATCGCCTTGCCGGTGGCCCGGTCATAAAAGCGCCAGACCTCCTTATTGCAGGGATTGGTGATTTTCCCGGCATTTTCTGAAAATTTCATCTTGGGAATTATCTGGCCGTTCACTTCAATCGCGCTCAGTTTGTAGACACCGCCGAACACCGGCTCCGCCCGTGATGTGATCAGACGCTCACCCACACCGAAAGAATCGATGGCGGCCCCCTGCAGCAGCAGGTCGCGAATGATATATTCATCGAGCGCGTTGCTGACCGTGATCTTGCAGTCCGTCAGTCCGGCCTGGTCAAGCAGGGCCCGGGCTTCCAGCGAAAGATAGGTCAGATCACCACTGTCGATCCGGATGCCGCGCAGACGGTGTCCCATCGGCTCAAGCACTTCCTTGGCGGTACGGATCGCGTTGGGGACTCCGATTTCCAGAACATTATAGGTATCGACCAGCAGAACCGTATTGTCCGGATAGGAGCGGGCATAGGCAGCAAATGCCTCATACTCGCTGTCAAACATCTGCACCCAGCTATGGGCCATCGTCCCGAGAATCGGTATACCGAAATGCTGGCCGCAGATGGTGCAGGAAGTACCGGCGGCACCGGCGATATAGGCAGCCCTGGCCCCAAGTACCGACGCGTCATAACCCTGCGCGCGCCTCGCCCCGAACTCGAGAACGGGACGTCCGCGTGCCGCGCGGACAATCCGTGATGTTTTCGTGGCGATCAGGCTTTGATGGTTGATCGTTACCAGCAGCATCGTCTCAATCATCTGCGCCTGGATCACCGGGCCGCGCACTTTGACAATCGGCTCATTGGGGAAAATCGGAGTGCCTTCCGGTACGGCCCAGACATCACAGCTGAATTTGAAACTGCGCAGATAATCAATGAACCGTTCGTCAAAATGCTGCACCGATCTGAGATATTCAAGATCATCTTCAGTAAACTGAAGTGTCTTGAGATAATCAATCATCTGCTCCAGACCGGCCATGACGGCATAGCCGCCGCCTTCAGGAACGCTGCGGAAAAAAAGATCAAAGTAGGCGATGGTTTCCGCCATATCATGATCCAGATACCCCTTGGACATCGTCAGTTCATAAAAATCAGTCAGCATCGTGAAATTGGTTCGTTCATTCCATCGTACGCCGTTCATCAGCCATTTCCTCCTCTTCCGGCAGCCGTTCATGCGATTCAGAACGGATGGTCCGGATAAAACACGGATTCGAGACAAAGCCCGGATGCCGGCATAGTTTTCCCCATCTGGCGCCGGTCACCCTGCCGCAGCAGTTCCGGCAGCTGCGCCGGTTTGATTTTTCCCTGTCCGACAGCCAGCAGCGTGCCGGCCAGAATGCGGACCATATGGTATAGAAAACCGGATCCCTCCACTGTCATGCGGATCAAGATCCCTTCAGGGTCCAAGGTTAACCGGTCGATCCGGCGAATCGGCTGAACGGTTGACCCGTTCTGGTCCATCAACGCTGAAAAATCACGTTCGCCGATGAAACAGCCAAGCGATTGATTCATCGCGGCCAGATCAAGCGGCCCTGTGATATGGCTGACGGATGAGCGGTTGATCACCGGCCGGACCGGATGGTGCCAGTAAGTATAGGTGTAGCGTTTGCCAACCGCTGAGAATCGTGCGTGAAAAGCGGAATCCACCAAACAGGCGGCGTGGACCGCCAGGTCGGACGGCAGAAGCGGGTTCAAGGCAAGCGGCAGGCGATCCGCCGGAATGGACAGGGCCGCCTCGAAATGACTGACATGCCCTCTGGCATGGACGCCGGCATCGGTTCGGCTGCAGCCATTCAGCTGAACCGGATGACCCGTCAGCTGCGACAGCGCGTCCTGCAGTGTCTGTTGAACCGTTCGGACCCGGGGCTGAATTTGCCAGCCTTGAAATGCGGTTCCGTCATATTCAGTCAGCAGGGCATATCGGCGGATCTCAGGATCAGCCCTGGATGCCATCATCAAGACAATTCATTCCCATCATAGCGGCTCCGACAATTCCGGCATCATTTCCCATACGGGCCAGTTCGATTCTGGTTGCCGGAACCCCGGGGGCAAGATAGGATTTAGCCAATGCCTTTTCCCGGACCGGGAGCAGCAGCGGGTCCCCTTCATTACAGACACCGCCGCCGATCAGGATGATTTCCGGCATGAAGACATTGATGACATTCGCCAGGCCCTCAGACAGCATTTCAATGAAATTTTCAACCACATCGGCAGCAACCGCATCACCCTGGCGCATACCGATGAACGCGGTCCGTCCATCCGCCCGGCCACCATTCTCTTCAATCAGTTGTCCGAGTACGGATTCCGGATGAGCCTTGGCCGCGCGTTCCGTGTCGCGGATAATCGCTGTGGCCGTGCCGTAACACTCAAAACAGCCGAGACGGCCGCAGGTACAAGGTTCGCCGCCGCTCAGGATGACCATATGGCCGATTTCACAGCCGGCATTGTTGAAGCCGCTGTAGATTCGGCCGTTGATGACCACTCCGCCGCCGAGGCCGGTGCCGAGTGTCAGCGTCACGGAATCCTTTGTGCCTTTAGCCGCACCGGCGACACTCTCAGCC
>RZZF01000274.1 GCA_009929975.1 Clostridia bacterium | reverse complement strand
CGTTGGCCTTGCGTGAAGCCTATCGCTGGCGGGATCTCGTCGCGGTGTCGTTTTCCGAGGATGGTTTCGACGACCTGCAGTATCAGGAGAGAGGGGAAGCGCTGTTCGGTCAGCCGATGCCTCAGGATCCACGCATGTTGTTTTCCCAGTACAGCCTGATCCTGCTGCGGGGTCTGCTGCCGGAAGAAGCCGAAATCAATCTGATCCGCTACATGACAGGCTATACCCGCGGGATTTATCTGATCACGAACCGGTCGCTGCGCTATAAACCGCTGAGTTTCGTCTCGCGTGAGACGCTTCGCTATATTCGCGCACTGGAGCTGCTGGGCTGTTATCGCGGGGCCGAGGATTTGATGAAGGACGCGATCGAGTGGCTGTGGGATCAGCGGGGCCATGACGGTATGTGGGATCTGGGTCCTGCCGGCCGTGACGGCCTTGATCTGCCGCTGTCAGAATCATGGCGGCGCGGCCAGCGGCCGGTCGACTGTACGGTCCGGATGCTGATATTGCTGCAGCGCCTGAAATTCGCCTGCCGCCTGCCATTTCCGCCGGACAGGACGGAAGAAAATCCGGATTGAATCCAGGGTCATTAGATAGGATCGGGAGATGTCCGGATTGATTTGACGAAACAGGTCAATATGATAAGATATAAAGAACGATTGTTTGCTGTCCGGACCTGTCCGGCATGAAGGATGGAATATGATCATTTTGGGCATTGACCCGGGCTATGCGATCACTGGTTTCGGGGTGATTGACTACCGTAATCATCAGTTTCGCTGCCTGGATTATGGCGTGATCTCAACCCGCGCCAAAACACCATTTGAACAGCGTCTGCTGCGGATTGACCACGGGCTGGCCCATCTGGTCGAGCGGTGGCAGCCCGAGTCCGTCGTGGTCGAGGAATTGTTTTTCCATCGCAATACAACAACAGCGATCGGCACCGCCCAGGCACGTGGTGTCGCGCTGCTCTGCGGTGCCCGGGCCAGTCTGCCCGTCTATGAATATACACCGGCCCAGGTCAAACTCGCGGTCGTCGGCTACGGCAAAGCACAGAAAGCCCAGGTCCAGCAGATGGTCAAAGTGCTGCTTAATCTGCGGGAGATGCCGAAGCCGGATGACGCGGCTGACGCGCTGGCAGTCGCGATCTGTCATGCACATTCAGGCAACCGGAGCAGCGCGCTCGCGGTGGGAGGGTATCAATAATGTACGCCTATATCAAGGGCACGGTCGTCGTCCGCCATCTTGACAGTTTAGTTGTCGACCATCAGGGCATCGGCTACCGGCTGATGTCATCGCCTGGTCTGCTCAACCGGTTCCCTGCGGTCGGAGAAACCGTCACAGTTCATACTTACCTGTATGTCCGTGAGGATCAGATGGCACTGTATGGCTTTCCAGATGCTGAAGATCTGCAGATGTTTGAGCTGCTGCTCACAGTCAGCGGGATCGGACCGAAAGTCGCCAGTACGATCGTCGGCACCTTATCGCCCAGCCAGTTCGCTCTGGCTGTGATCAGCGGTGATGTCAAGGCACTGGTACAGGTCAAGGGGATCGGCCGCAAAGGCGCGGAACGGCTGATTCTTGAGTTGAAGGATAAACTGAAAGGCGTTGATCTGCCGGAGCAGGACACCGTCGGGGCACTGGCGGGAGACGCATCCGGCGCGGCCGGGAATGACGCTATCAGTGCGCTGGTCGTCCTCGGATACAGCGGGACAGAAGCCGCCCGGGCCGTCGCAGCGGTCGATCAGGAGCAGGCCGGCAGTCTTGAAGCTGTCATTCGTCTGGCCCTACGCCAGCTGATGCGGCCGATCTGACCGGATCAGGTGATATAATCAACTTGTCAGACAGAAGGAGGACCATCGTTGTTTTTTGATGATTATTCCGAAGATGATGATCGCCTGATCAGCCGCGAGCGCAAGGCTGAGGATCAGGATGAAGCGAGTTTACGACCGCTGCATTGGGCGGAGTATTTCGGACAGACGCGGGTGAAGGAAAACCTGCAGATTTTCATTGAGGCAGCACGGATGCGCTCGGAAGCGCTCGATCATGTGCTGCTTTATGGTCCGCCCGGACTGGGCAAGACAACGCTGGCCGGGATTATCGCCAATGAATTGAACGTCAGCCTGCGCATCACAACCGGCCCGGCGATTGAGAAACCGGGCGACCTCGCCGCGCTGCTGACTAATCTCAATGAGCGCGATGTGCTGTTTATTGATGAGATCCACCGGCTTAACCGCAGTGTGGAGGAAATTCTCTATCCTGCGATGGAAGATTATGCGCTTGATATCATGATCGGCAAAGGCCCGAGCGCCCGTTCGATCCGGCTCGACCTGCCGAAATTCACCCTGATCGGGGCGACAACCCGGGCCGGCCTTCTCACAGCGCCGCTGCGTGACCGCTTCGGTATGATCAACCGACTGGAACTGTATTCTCCGGATGAGATCTGCCTGATTCTGCGCCGTGACGCGGCGATTCTCAATATTGGAATCGACGAAGATGGTCTGAAGACAATCGCCCGCCGCAGCCGCGGGACACCGCGAATCGCGATCCGCCTGCTCAAGCGGATGCGTGATTTCGCCCAGGTGCGCGGTAGTGGGACGATTGACTATACCATTGCTGAATATGGATTGAACGCACTTGAAATCGATGAACGGGGCCTGGATATGGTCGATCGGCGGTTGATGCGCAACATGGTGGATATGTTCGCCGGCGGTCCGGTCGGTCTGGATACGCTGGCGGCCACGACCGGTGAGGACCCTGTTACGATCGAGGATGTCATGAATATCGTTCATTTG
>RZZF01000273.1 GCA_009929975.1 Clostridia bacterium | reverse complement strand
GTTCTGAACAGCTCCATTGTAGCCCGCAACGCCCGGATGATATCGTCTTCATCGTAGTGGGCATAGGCATAGCGGATGCCTTTCAATACAGTCGGGTCCGCCCAGCTGTCAAAAAAGCGGCCGTCAAACCAGGTGTCATAGTCCCAGCCGTTCTTGATATGCGCATGATGCTCCGCCATTCGCAGCAGAATCCGTTTGAGATAGCCGTCCAGACAGGACTTGGCCATCCAGACTTCACCGCGCAGCAGTTTCTTGGTCAGCCAGACGGTGTGAAACCAGAAATCATTCACATCATTGGCAAACTCGGATTCAGTCGGCTTCACGGCTTTTGTCCCGGCCGCATGAACCGGCTTCAGATCATGACTGATGCCGACCTTATCAACCAGGACCCGATAGCCACGCTGCAGGGTTGACAATGCCAGATCATTGGTGCTGTTTTGTAAATCGGATAGCGGCATGAAGACAAAATCAACGTCCAGTGCCTGGTCAAACAGCACCCGCCGTTCCATCATACCGGCCGGCGTTTGTTCATCAAACCATAGCCACGGCGTGCCAATGGCCTGGAGCCAGTCGGTGGTCTGATAAAAGCGGTCGATATCTGTGGCCACCACTAATAAATCAAGATCAGAAAATTCATCTGCCGGCCGAGCGGCTCGGGCGCGGGAGCCGATGATCACCACAGCCTGAACATCAGACGCATTGACAGCCCAGCGCCTGATGCTCTCAATCAGCTCATCATAATGATTTGGCTTCTTATCCATTTGCTGCACCTCATGTCAGGAATGATAGCTGCCGGTTTTTCTCTTCGAAGGTCTTCAAATAGGCAAAGACCGTGTCTGGTCCGGTCAAAATACTGTTTTCACTGCAAACTGAGTTGAAAATTGACATCAACCGGGCATGGTTCGGACTGCGGCATTCATAGGCATTGCCGAACCGGTGAATGTACTGGTCCTTCACGCCGGGAAAATGCTGATCCAGCTGCTGATAAAAATAATCCCGGTTGCCGTCCCTAAGTGTCAGGCCAAATCCGAAATTGATGATTCCGTGCACCCGGGTACGAATGCAGGCATCGAGAAAACCGCGCAGATTCTCGTCGGTATCATTGATCAGAGGCAGAATCGGGGACAGCCAGACCACCGTGGGGATGCCTTCATCGCGCATCGTCTCCAGGACGCTGATCCGTTCACTGGTCGTTGAGACATGGGGCTCGATCACGCGGCACAACGCTTCATCATGAGTCGTCAGTGTGATCTGGACCACCGCTTTTGTTCTGGCATTGATCCGCTTAAGCAGATCCAGATCACGCAGAATCCGGTTGGATTTGGTCTGAATCGCCACACCGAAGCCATAGTGCTCGATCAGCTCCAGACTGCCTCTTGTCAGCTGCAGATCCAGTTCCAACGGGATATACGGGTCACACATCGCACCGGTCGAAATCATACAGGGTTTTCGCTTGCGGCGCAGTTGCGCTTCAAGAATTGTCAGAGCGTCTTTTTTAACTTCAATTTCTTCAAAATCGTGATCCATCTGATAACAGGTGCTGCGGCTGTCACAGTAAATACAGCCATGAGTGCAGCCACGGTAGAGGTTCATATGATTCATTGGTGACAAAATTGTCTTGTATTCCGTTTCGTGCATGTCGTTATACCCTGCTGACTCATCGATCTGACGCGTTTCCATTTGTCCGGACATCTGGAAAACAATTATACATCAGTCATCCCTGACGTGGCCAATATACCAGTTGGCCCTGATATCAACATTGATCACCCGTACCTGAGAAAAGCAATTTTTCATTTCAGATACACAGTCACTCATCTCGGTTTCCGCATGCCGGATGAAATGAAAGTAATCACCGCCCTCGAGCCACTCAACGAAACTGGTCAGCCATGACCGTTTCTGATTATAGTCATGAATAATGACATAGAGCCGGGCCACCCGGCTCATTTCAGTATACATGCGTTTTCGCTCATCGCGCTCAAGACCATGGGCGACGTATGAGGCGATTGCGATATCAAACTGATTATCCTGGAAAGGCAGGCCTTCCAGGACATTCGTCTGGAGAAAACGGATCGGTTGATCCGCATTTTGCTTTTTCGCGATGTTCAGCATTTTTTCCGCCGGATCAACACCAGTCACCGATAACCCGAAATGATGCAGGGCTGAACAGAACGCTCCCGTCCCGCACCCGACATCCAGGACCGTACTCACTGAAGAAAGATCAATTTCATGACTGAATTTTTGAATAATATCACCATACCGCTTTTTTTGCGCCTGGTAAAACAGCCCGTAAACCGGTGATATTGTATTGAACAGTCTGCGACTTGTTTTCTTAGTCATGCCCACCATCTCTTTCCAGGTCATTCATGATGGATAACCCTGCAGGTCTGGTTAATGTCCGTTCAGTCACTCAGATTAATTTTCAGAAATTTCTTTTTTCCGATTCTGATCACATCAGCAGCCTGCAGCTGGCGGTCCAGTTCATCCACTGAAAGCTTTATACCATTCAACTGGACACCACCCTGCCGGAGCAGGCGGATCAATTCGCTGCGGCTGGGCACCAGTTTCAATGCAATCAACTGCGGCACCAGATCGTGCACGGTCGCGCGGCCACGGCCAATCGTCAGAGTCGGTATATCATCGGGGATTTCTTTTCGGCTGAACGCTGCATCGAAGTACGCCATCGCCTTCGCGACATTGAGCGGATCATGATACAGCGATGTGATGGTCCGGGCCAGCTGGTACTTGATATCACGCGGATTGATTCCGGACGCCAGCTGCCGGCGGATGGCGTCCACC
>RZZF01000015.1 GCA_009929975.1 Clostridia bacterium | reverse complement strand
GGTTAGAACGAGTTCAAAATCGCCGATCTGGACGGTCGCGACGGTCTGAGGAATGATGGCATGTCGGATTTCCTCACCAATATCGCCTATTTTCATTTCCTGGAGCAGGTTATCTTTCAATGCCTGCCAGAAGCGCTGCCAGTTATTCATCTGCATGCGGCCTTTCTCTTCATTCTCGTTCTCTTGTCATTTTCAAACCCGCCGGAGAATTAGACTGATGCCAACCGATTCGAATAGCACAGCCCGGCAGGCTGGCCTGCCGGGCCTGAGCTTCATGATATTTAATTGTACTCCGATTTCCGCGGACCTGCAAGCAAGCCGGTTTTTCTTTACCGCGTTTACCGTGTTCCAAACAACCGGTCGCCGGCATCGCCGAGGCCCGGTACAATATAGGCATGGTCATTGAGTTTCTCATCTCTGGCCGCGCAGAAAATCGGCACATCCGGATGATCATGATGGAGACGGGCAATGCCTTCCGGCGCGGCGATCAGGCACATGAACTTAATCGTCTCAATCCCCTTCTGCTTGAGAAAACTCACAGCCGCTGAGGCGGACCCTCCGGTTGCGAGCATCGGATCGAGCACAACGATTTCGCGCTCTTCCACATCTTCCGGCAGTTTGCAGTAGTATTCGACAGGCTCCAGTGTCTTGGGATCGCGATACAGACCGATATGACCGACCTTCGCCATCGGGATCAGGTTCAGCATGCCATCGACCATACCCAGTCCGGCACGCAGAATCGGAACCAGCGCCAATTTTTTCCCAGCCAGCACCTTTGATTTCGCGATCGCGACGGGGGTCTCAATCTCAACTTCTTTCAGCGGCAAGTCACGGGTGACTTCGTAGGCCATCAGCATGGCCACTTCTGAAACAAGTTCGCGAAACTCCTTGGTGGTCGTCCGTTTGTCACGCATCAGCGAAATTTTGTGCTGAATCAGCGGATGGTCGAATACAAATACGTTGTCCATAACCTGGCCTCCTGTGTTTTCCTGTTATCAACAGTCCGCGCTGAGCGGACATTGTGCCTGATATTATTCACAGCCGATCGCGTCAATCTCATTAACCCTGCCGCGGTGCCGGCCGCCATCGTCAAAATCCGCAGCCAGAAACGCGTCAAGAATTGACAGTGCCAGAGCGGGTCCGACGACCCGGCCGCCGAGGGCCAGGACATTGGCGTTATTGTGTTCACGTGCCATTCTGGCCATGTACTCATTGGTGCAAAGAGCCGCCCTGATCCCCTTGTGTTTGTTGGCGGCGATCGATATGCCGATACCAGTTCCGCAGATGACAATCCCGAATTCGCAGTCACGGCTCTGAATCGCGTGGGCAACCGCCGCGGCAAAAGGAACATAACTGTCCGGCGTCACACTGTCACGCGCGCCGAAATCGACACATTCAATCTGCTGTTTCTCCAGATAGTCAATCACATGCTGTTTCAGCTGATAGCCGGCATGATCACTGCCAATCGCGATTTTCATCCAAGTTGCTCCTGTCTCTGACGCTTCGGTTTATTCTACCATGACTCCGCGCATGATAACAGCATGAGGCCTTCCGGTCAAATGGAGGGGCCGGTGGTCTTCCTACAACGGATAGTTCTGGTCGATCGGACGGTGGTGAAACTGCTTTTTCCCGCTGGCATATTCATCGACGGTCTGACCCTGCCCGATGATCCGGTACTGATAGGTCAGCAGGCCTTCAATGCCAACCGGTCCGCGCGCGTGGATCTTGCTCGTACTGACACCGACTTCCGCGCCGAAGCCATACTTGAATCCATCACTGAAGCGGGTTGACGCGTTCCAAAAAACATTGCCGGAATCCACCCCGAGAAGAAAACGGCGGGCAGCGTCCGGGTTCTGGCTGACAATCGCGTCGGTATGACCGGAACCGAACTGATTGATATGGTCAATCGCCGCTTCGAGCTGATCAACAATCCGGATCGAGACCGCGTAGTCAAGGTATTCGTGATGCCAGTCCTGTACCGGCAGACATCCGGTCAGAGCCCGGGTCCGTTCACAGCCATACAGGGTCACCTGATGCCCGCGCAAAGCCTGAGCCAGCTCAGGGAGCAGGCTTTCAGCGATCGCTTCATGCAGCAGAATCGTTTCAGCCGCGTTGCAGACAGCCACATACTGGGTCTTGCTGTCAACGGCAAGCCGAATGGCCATGTCAGGATCGGCCTGATCATCCACATAGAGATGACAGACGCCATCCGCATGACCGAGAACCGGAATCTGCGTATGGTCCATGATGTAGCGGACAAATTCATTGGAACCGCGCGGAATGACCAGATCAACCAGATCATCCATGCTCAGCAGATCCGCGACATCCGCCCGCGACTCCATCAGATGAATCCAGCCGTCCGGCAGTCCGGCCTCTTGTCCGGCCGCGATGATGATTTTCGTCAGGACAGCGTTCGTCAGAGCGGCTTCCGACCCGCCCTTGAGCATGACGGCGTTGCCGCTCTTGAGCGCCAGTGACGAGATCTGAACGAGCGCGTCCGGTCTGGATTCAAAGATGATCCCGATCACGCCGAGCGGACAACTGACCCTGTACAGATCGAGTCCCTCGTCCAGCCGGGTCGCCAGCTGCGTCCTGCCGACCGGATCAGGCATTTCAGCCAAATGTCCCAGACCCTCAACCACGTCGCGCAGTTTGTTTTCATCGAATGCCAGCCGTTTCAAAAGCGGTGCGGCCAGGCCCTCCGTCTCAGCCCGTTCCAGATCCTGCCGGTTTGCCAGGAATATCTCAGCGGCATGGCTGCTCAACGCTTGCGCGATCGCCAGCAAAGCGTTGTTCTTATGATCATGATCCAAAGTTGCCATGAATCTGGATGCTGATCGCGCGGTTTCCGCGATATGTCGTATACCGGCCATTGATTGATTCTCCTTCTTATCCTCATCGTCCACAAATCCAGCCTGTGGATAGTGTGGATAACTCTGTGTATAACTATGAGACAACGGTTTCACGCTTTTCAGCGGCTGAAACACCTGATATCACGTGGTTCCTATTTTCAGTTTAGCCATCCGGCAAACTGAACACATTTTTGCCTTTCACCGTTTTTGTCCGCTTCTGTCGACGTATCCGCCACTTTCAACGGCTGATTCTCATTACAAGGTTGTCCGCGACTCGCGGACAGGGGGAAAGGTTGTCTTGACATCATCATAAGACTCACGGGTACCGATATCGATACAGATACCATCAAACAGATACACCCGGACCGGCTTGCGCTGATACAGCCAGGCCGGGAAATGCCCTGGCGCGTCCGGTGGCAGACCGGCATCCAGGTACTCACGGATCAGCGGCAGGGTATCACGCCGATAAAAGTAGGTCGCGAAGACGGCGATATCGGTTTTTGGACGGTCTGGTTTTTCTTCAAGGCTGATAACATATCCGCGCGGATCGATTTCGGCGATGGCGTATCGGGACAGATCATCAGCGTCTGGCATGCGGCGGGCCAGAATCATGTCAGCACCATCGTGTTCGAATTCCCGCCAGGCATCACTGAGCGAGTAAGTGAAGAGATTGTCTCCGGCAATCACCAGCAGATCATCATCAATCTCGGCTGCCTCGATACAAAACTGAATGTCCCCAATCGCGCCCAGGCGGTCCGCCTCGCTGGTCGATCCATCGTCGTGAATCACCAGCTGCACATTCGATTGTTTCAGCATGTCCGACCGAAACCGGCCGGCCCATCCCTCAAACTGGTTGATGAAGCGATGATTACTGACAACATGGATCTCACTGACCGCGTCAAGCGTCAGGATCTGATCCATGATATAGTCGATGATCGGCCGGCCCGCGACCGGCAGCAGGGCCTTGGCTTTATCCTTTGTCAGTGGATACAGCCGGGTCGCGTAGCCTGCCGCCAGAATCAATGCTTTCATATGCCCTCCCTAATTGAAACGGAAATATTGATAAAGAGTACAACGGATCATGCCATTGTAGAGTTTCCGACGCTTGTCAGCCGTTCCGCCGGCCAGATCCTCAAAGGTTTCCTGTGGACTGATCACGGCCAGCCGGTACGGTCGCCTGGCTTTTCCGTGATTCAGAAACAACTGGCTGAGCTGACGGATCATGTCATCTGCCTGTTTGGGATCGAGCAGCCGTTCGCCATAAGGCGGGTTGCAGAGAATCAACAGACGGCCGCTGCCCGTCCATTCACTGATGACCTGATCGTTCAGATCGTACAGATCATGCCGCTGCCAGCCGATCCAGTCCGCCAGGCCGGCCCGTTCAGCATTGGAACGGGCGATGGCGACCGCGTCAGCTGAAATATCTGATCCGAAAATAAACGGGTGTTCCGGCGGTGATTTGAGCGGCTGGGCCGCTGCCGCTTCGCGAACGGCTGAGAAAGGCTCTTTCCCGATAAAAAACCACGATTCGGCTGCGAAGGAGCGCTGCAGACCCGGCGCACGGCCTGAGGCCATCAGTGCGGCCTCAATCGCGATGGTTCCGGATCCGCAGCAGGGGTCGAGCAGAGTTTCACTGCCATCTGCCCGGAAGTGGGCAAAGCGCAGCATGGCCGCCGCCAGCGTTTCCCGGATCGGTGCCTCATGCTGCAGCGGACGGTATCCCCGCTTATGCAGGCCGTCACCGGAAGTATCAACCATCAGATGAATCTGGTCATTGACAATTCCGAACTGGATCTGGATCGCGCCTTTTGCCGGATCCTCCGGCCAGGTCTCATCATCGGACAGGTCATTCACGCGCAGAAGGCGCCTGACAATCGCCTTCTTGATCAGGCGCTGGCAGGACGGTACTCCGAAGAGTTTGGATTTGCGGGAATATCCCTTGACCAGGATCATCATGCCCGGACGAATCCATTGCTCCCAGGGCATTTGTGCGGTCCGGTCAAACAGATGGTCAAAATCAGGAACCGGAAATTCCGCCAGCTCCAACAGGACACGTTCCGCCGTTGATAACCAGATATTGGTTCGGGCGACGGCTTCCCTGACCGCCGCAGGGTCGGAACCGGTATCAAGCAAGACCTGGCCGTCCTGGACGGTGATCGCGGTCCGGTCATAGCCGAGTGCTTTCAGCTCATCGGCAACAGCCGCCTCGATACCGAATAATGTTGTCATGACAATTTTCATAGGCCCATCCTTTTCATCGATCATATTATAGCATTCAGCTCAGGAACATTCGACTGAGGATCAAGGTCATCCCGGAAAGCAGCCAGCCGCCGATGATGTCAGACAGCCAGTGGACATCCAGATACAGCCGACCGTACGCGGTCAGCAAAGCGACCGCGGTCAGATAGATTGTGATCAGCCACAAAACAACCGGCGGCAGGAACGGCTGGAGCACCTGAGGCACCAGCAGTGCGAAGGTCAGGCTCGCTGCGCTATGTCCGCTCGGATAGGAGCTGGACGTCATAATTACATGAGAGATCAGCTGCGGCGGCCGTGTGATCGACGATAGACGCTTCGACAGGCTGACAATCGTGGTCTGGACAAACATCGTCGAAGTCAAAACCATCGCCCGGCGCCAGTCCTGCCAGAGCCAGCCGATCAGCAGCGCCAGCAGCAACACCTGAAGCGAAAGGAAAATCACATCGTTGTATCGATGCGTCAGGATCATGAGCGGCCGCCAGCGAAGATTGCGGGTGGCGGCGACCTGTCGCCGGACCCAGATGTTGACCGGCATCAGTACAGGATAAAGAAGAGCCAGCAGCGTATAGAGCACCAGGCCCGTCAGCAGAAGGATCAGTTCAGTTCGTTCAATCGGCATGGAATATCAGTCCAGTCTGCGAAAGCGATTGATAACGGGACGGGCAGCAAAACCGGTCAGGGTCCCCGTCCCGAGGCTGGTCAGAAGCAGCGGCGGCAGATAGGTCAGCAACAGGAGCGGTTCCTGCAAAATCAGGCCGGCCATGGCGACCTGTCCGATATTATGAGCGGCGGCACCGGCCACACTGAGGCCGATCACCGATAGGGCACGTCCCTCCCACCGGCTGAGCGGCCACATGACAAAAAACGCGAGCAGCCCGCCACTGAGTGACAGCATCAGGGTCATCGGACCCATGATCCCGCCCATGATCAGGCTGCGCAGGATGATGATCATCAGCGCGTCAACCGATCTGAGACGCAGCAGGGCGAAAAGTGTAACGGTGTTGGCCAGGCCCAGTTTGAGCCCGGGCACCGGAATGAGCAGATGGAGAGGAATCCAGCGTTCCACCAGCGACAGGACCAGCGCCACCGACAGAAGAATGGCATTGCGGGTCATCCGCCTGAGTGCCTGCCGACTTTGCCGGTTCTGTCTGTTCCGGATCGGTGTCCGGCTGGACATGGCATCGTTCTTAATCGTTTCCTTCATCGAATGATCACATCCAGTCCGTCATCAGATTCCTGTGCTTCACCTTCAATTCGCAAAACAAGCTGTCCCGGAACACAGGCCGCCATATCGCCGGACCGGCTGATCCAGCCGGTCCTGACACAGATCTGATCCGGACAGTCAGCTTCAGCGAAGCGGATCCGTCCCTCTTCCCATTCCAGAACATAATGATGCCCATGCGCGTCAATGGCCTTGCTGCCGGATTCTGTCTCAGCAGACAGATCGAATTGAGCGATCGTTCGCCCGCTATCGCTGAGAACCGCACGGACTGCCCGCTGGCGGACAGGACCGATGAGCCCGGTCATCAGACCGACCGCAAGTCCGGCGATGAGCAGATACAAAAGCCAATCGCCCCAGCGAAGCTCACGGTACCAGGGAATTGTAACGTTCCGCCGGGCCCGGTCGAATGATGCCGTTCCGGCTGTGTTGTTGTCCGGATGATCTGCCATTAATCGTGTTAACCTCCATCATGTGCGGACCGGCCGGTTCAGGCTGATCCTTCTCCTTATTATACTGGACAACAGCAGGTTTCGCCTACCGTGTTTGTCCTGCCGTTCCTGACAGGCGGTTCAAGCCGCCCCGCAGGCGTCAGTTCCACCTGCCCGGCAGATTGACAGAGACCGGCGCATCACCTAAAATGTTGATGCGCCGGGTCCCGTAGCTCAGCAGGATAGAGCGTCGGTTTCCTAAACCGCAGGTCGGAGGTTCGAATCCTCTCGGGATCACCATTAAGCCGCCAGAAAGAATTTTCTGGCGGTTTTTGCGTCTTTCGCCACGATCATTCCGGCGTATTTGATGGCCAGGCCATAACGCTTAATGGTATTTGGGTCGTCATTATGTCATAGTATTATCGAGGAATATGACGAGGCAAGGAGTGACGCTCAATGAACGGAAAAGAGAAACTGGACACAGCATTAGCGCATAAAGCAGGTCCGGTGCCCTTTGATCTGGGCGCGACCGCGGTGACGGGCATCCATTGCTCAGTCGTTGAGAAACTACGCCATTATTATGGGCTGGAGCAGCATCCGGTAGCCATCGCGGACCCTTATCAGATGCTCGGAGTGATTGACGATGACCTCAAAGCAGCCATGGGAATTGATACGGATTGCATTACCAGCGATTCGACCATTTTCGGATTCAAGCCGGGCAGTGAAAAAGAATGGCGGACTCCGTGGGGGCAGACTGTTCTGGTCTCGGATGAATTTAAAACGAGCCTGAGCGCAGAGGGTGACACATTGATCTATGCCTGTGGTGATACCGATTACCCGCCCTGTGCCCGTATGCCAGCAAGCGGCTACTTCTTCGACTCGATCATCCGCGGCCATACCTACGATGAAGATAACCCTCACGTCGAAGATAATCTGGAAGAGTTCACCCTCATCAGCCAGGCAACTCAGGAGTTTATGCAAAAACAGCTTGCGCCGCTGGTGAACAGTGGCCGCGGACTGGTAGCCCAGGTCGGCGGATGTGCCATTGGCGACATCGCCCTGGTACCGGGCCCGATGCTGAAAGACCCGAAAGGGCTGCGGGATATAACGGAATGGTATATGGCGACGGTTGCCGATCCCGGTTATCTGCATCAGATATTCGAAAAACAGACGGAAATCGCGCTGCAGAACTTGAAAACGACCTATGAGCTGCTGGGCGATGCTGTATCGGTTGTCTTCATCTGCGGTACGGATTTTGGCACGCAGAAAGCGCCATTTTGTTCGAATGAAACTTTCCGGTCGCTTTACCAGCCGTATTACCGCAAGATGAACGACTGGATCCATCAAAACACGATGTGGAAGAGTTTCAAGCATTCTTGCGGCTCAATCCGCCCGCTGCTGGGCGACATCATCGAGTCAGGCTTTGACATTATCAATCCTGTGCAATGGAGCGCAAAGAATATGGACGCCAAAACCCTGAAACGTGACTTTGGCCATGATATCACATTCTGGGGCGGAGGTATCAACACGCAAAAAACCCTGCCGTACGGAACGCCCGATGAAGTGCGGCAGGAAGCCTTGGGCTGTCTGGAAATTTTCGCCCGGGACGGTGGTTATGTCTTTAATACGGTCCATAACATTCAAGCGAAAACCCCGGTGGAAAATGTGGTTGCCCTGGCTGAAGCCCTGCTGTCCTTCAACCAACGCTGAGCAGCATGAGGATGAGCCGATGAATTTTAATCCATTATCCAGACTTGAGATGAAACAGGCGATTGAAGGAAAAGGGGCTCCGCGGAGAGTCCCGATGACCTATCATTTCTGGTTGTCACCTGATGTGTTCGCCCAGAGAAAACCGGACGTTGTTCAATTAATGAACACTTATCCCATGGATGTTCAGAACATCATCTTCAATATGCCGAAAGTGTATGAGCATGCTGAAGATGACTCGGGATATCGCTGGATGATTCACGACGATCCGATGCCGGAACGGCACTCCGGTCTGGACGAACGGGTCGCGATCAGCGATTTTGATGAGCTGGACGACATTCTTGCCGATTTCCCCAGCCCGCGCTATCCAGGCCTGTTGCCGAACAATCCGCCGGATGACGGCCGCTACCGCCTGGGTTACTGGTGGTATTGGCTGTTTGAACGGCACTGGGAGCTGCGAGGCATGACCAACGCGCTGACCGACTACTATGATGACCCGGACAATGTCCACCGTCTGTTCCGGGCGCTGACAGACTTCTATCTCGCGGTGATTGAGCGGGCTCATGCGGAGCTTCACCTTGATGGGATCATGATCAGCGACGATCTGGGAACGCAGACGGGACCGTTTTTTTCCAAGGCTGTTTTCACCGAGTTTTTCAAACCTTACTATCGGGAGATCATTGACAAGGTCCATTCGCTGGGCATGCATTTCTGGCTTCATGCCTGCGGCAATATCGAGCTTTTTCTGCCTGACCTGATTGAGATCGGGCTCGATGTGATTCACCCGATTCAAAAACATACAATGGATGAGAAACAGATTGCCGGGGCATTCGGTCATCAAATCTGCGTCTGGTCCGGATTTGATGTTCAGAGAACGATTCCCTACGGCTCACCTCAGGATGTCAGGGACGAGGTCCGCTTCCTGATTGATACATACTACCGCACCGATGGACGGTTGATCCTGACCGCCGGGAATGGGATCACGGCGGACTGTCCGCTGGACAGCCTGAAAGCGTTATTCGACGAATCCTTTACTTACGGGCAGCAAAAAACCGGCCCGGATCAGACGGATAATCAGGACTGATCAGGAGCCGGTCTGGCACGATCGCATCAGCTTCGCCGTTTACCCCAAAGTCCGGCAATCAGCTTGCCCACCTCAGCAACAGTAAATGGAATCAGCGCGAGCGGGACAATGACCAGCCAGTCTGTCAGCCGCAGCGGGACTGTTGAAAACAGTTTGGAGAGGAAGGGCACATAAATCACGGCCAGCAGCAGCAGGCCGGAGAGCGCCACCGCCTGGTTGAGATGACGGTTCGCCAGCAGACCGAGCCGGAAAACGGAAATACGCTCCGATCGCGCGCAGAATGACCGCAGCAGTTCAGCCAGGATCAGCGTAGCGAACGCATAGGTGCGGGCCAGAGCCAGCGCGGAGGGATCGATCACACGGTCGAACGTTCCGCGGCCGATCAGGAACGCGGCCAGGACACTGACAAAGATCGCCAGGCTCTGGCTGGCAATGACACCCAGCATCGGCCGATTGAGAATCGGTTCATCCGGATGCCGTGGTTTTTGCTTCATGATATTCGGTTCGCCGGGCTCACGGCCGAGCGCCAGCGCCGGAAAGCTGTCGGTCACGAGATTGAGCCAGAGCAGCTGGATCGGCAGAAGCGGCACATTGGCCGGGCCGAAAAACAACGTGATCAGGGCAATGACCAGAATTTCACCAACATTGCAGGAAAGCAGGAACGCGACAAATTTACGGATATTACTGTAGATGATCCGGCCTTCGCGCACAGCCTGAACGATCGTCGCGAAATTGTCGTCGGTCAGGATCATGTCGGCCGTCCCCTTCGCGACATCCGTACCGGTGATCCCCATCGCCACACCGATATCCGCGCTTTTCAGCGCCAGAGCGTCATTGACTCCGTCACCGGTCATGGAGGTGATGTGTCCCCGTTCACGCAAAGCCTGGACGATACGGACTTTATGTTCTGGAGACACACGCGCGTAGACAGCAGTCTTCTCCACCGCTTCATTCAGCTCTGCATCGCTCATGCGGTCAAGATCGGATCCGCTGAGGGACTGTTCGTCGTCATCCATCAGATCAAGATCCCGCGCGATCGCGACAGCGGTCGCTTCGTAATCCCCGGTAATCATCCGCGCCCGGATACCGGCCTGCCGGCAAAGGTGAATCGCCTCTCTGGCCTCCGGACGGGCCGGGTCAATCATACCGGTCAGTCCGACCAGGATCATATCGCGTTCAATCTCGCCCTCTGTCGGGCTTTCCATCGGTTTGAAAGCATAGGCAAGCACACGCAGCGCCTGTGCGGCCAGCTGCTGATTAAGCTCGGCAAATCGTGTCCGTTCCTGTTCTGACATCGGCCGGATCCCCTCACGGGTCCACATACGGCAGCAGCGGGCCAGCACAATATCCGGCGCGCCCTTGGTCAAGGCACGTGTCTGATTTCCGTCAAATCCCCGATGGAAGGTCGTCATCATTTTCCGCTCTGAATCGAATGGCCGGTCACCTTCGCGCGGATACTGCTTTTGCAGATCCTGACGCCACAGTCCGGCTTTGGCCGCCGCGACCAGCAGGGCGGCTTCGGTCGGATCACCGAGAATCTGCCAGGTGTCCGTCGACTCTGAATGGTTCAGTTCGGCATCATTGCACAGCACGCCGATGGTCAGCATCAGTCGCAGGTCCTCGCCCACCTCGGCCGGCTGTCCCTTTGTGTCAACCACCTGCCCGGCCGGATCATAACCCTGACCGGTCACCTCAAACTGCCGGTCGGCCGTCACCAGCGAGGTCACAGTCATTTCATTCTGGGTCAGTGTCCCGGTCTTGTCAGAACAGATTCTGTCGACACTGCCCAGAGTCTCGACGGCCAGCAGTTTCTTGACGATCGCGTTCTGGTCGGCCATCCGTTTCATGCCAAGCGCCAGCACAATGGTCACAACGGCCGGCAGGCCTTCCGGAATCGCCGCGACCGCCAGGCTGACGGCTGTCATGAACATTTCCAGCCAGTCGCCGCCCTGGATCATACCCTGGGCGAAGACAACCAGACAGACCGCGACACAGATCAGGCCGAGCAGGTGGCCCAGCTGGTTCAGACTTTTCTGCAGCGGGGTTGCCTCATCCTTCATCGACTGGAGCTGGCCGGCGATTTTCCCGATCTCCGTCGCAGCGCCCGTCGTGACAGCCAGGCCGACACCGCGGCCATACGTCACCGCGGTACTCATGAACAGCATATTCAACCGGTCACCCAAAGGAACCGTCTGGCTGAAAGCAGCTTCTGCCTCTTTTTCCACCGGCACTGATTCTCCGGTCAGTGAAGATTCCTCAATCCGCAGGGAATAGGATTCCAGCAGACGCAAATCCGCCGGGACAACATCGCCAGCCTCAATCAGCACAATATCACCCGGTACCAGTTCAGCGGCCTCGATGATCCTCTGCTGCCCGTCACGGATGACCCTGGCCTGCGGTGAAGCCATTTTCTGCAGAGCCTCAATCGCCTTTTCCGCCCGCCCCTCCTGAATCAGGCCTAACAGCGCGTTGATCATGATGATCGCCAGAATCACGGCGGCATCAAGATATTCACCAAGCAGTCCGGAAACCAGCGCGGCTGTCAGCAGAATCAATACCATAACATCCTTGAACTGCAGCAGAAAACGGATCAGCAGAGACTGGCGTTTTTTCTCCTGCAGCGTATTCGGACCATATTGTTCCTGACGCTGCCTGACATGATCGGCTTTCAGCCCGTTTTGGCGGTCAGCCGCCAGTTCACGCAGCAGCACATCCGGATCGCGCAGATAAGCTTCATTCATGTTTCGGGTCTCCAATCATGTCGTGATGTGGATAATATATCACACTGGCCTGCCACTCTGCATATTTTCAAAGCCGATCAGCCTGACCTGCTGGCATGATCGTTTTGGAATTGTTATGCTATAGATAAAGTTCAGTACGAAAGGGGCGATCTGATGATAATTGACGCGGATGTCCATCTGTCACCGCAGCTTGAACGGGGCAGCGAGGCGTCCATCGAAATCACAGTTGAACGAATGGAAAAGGCCGGGGTTGATCAAGCACTTGTCTGGCTGATTCCACCCTATATGCGGTCAATTGACGCCGGTAATGCCTATATTCACGAAGCGGTGCGCCGGTATCCTGATCGATTCCTTGGCTTTGGCTGGGCAGACCCCAATCTGGGGATGGACAACGCCGTTGACATGGTACGACGCTGCACAGAGGACTACGGATTTTTCGGGGTCAAGCTGAATGGCGCGCAGAACAGCTTTTATATTGATGATCCGGAGCTTTCCCTGCCCGTCATCGAGGCCGTTGCCCGTTCCGGCAAGCTGCTGGCGTTTCATACCGGAGCCGACGCGTTTGACCACACCCATCCGTATCGCATCGGCAAAATCGCCCGGCGCTACCCGGAGCTGCAGATTCTGGCCGTTCACATGGGCGGTGTTGAAAACAATGATATCTCCAACGCGATGATCGACATCGCGGCCGATCATGCCAACATCACACTGATCGGCAGCAATGTCAAAACGCTGGCAGTGCTCAAGGCGATCCGCGAGTTGGGTGCTGAACGGGTCTGCTTTGGCAGCGATACCCCATTTGAACTGATGCATGTGGCGGTTGCCCGTTATGACGCAATGCTCTCCGACACGGTCAGCGACAG
>RZZF01000272.1 GCA_009929975.1 Clostridia bacterium | reverse complement strand
GTACAAACGCGATTTCCGACAGACTGACGATCATCGACGCCGTCTCCTGGTCAGCCACCAGAGACGGGACGATGCTGCCGAGGAAATTGAAAATGATATGCATGATGATCGGGATATAGATGGAGCCCGACCAGGCATAGGCGAAGCCAAGCAGGAGCCCGGGGATGATCACATAGGTGATCTGAACGGGCTGCATATGAAACGCGGCAAAGAGGATCGCCTGGATGACCACTGCCAGCCACTCCGGCATCACCTGGCGCAGCTCACCCTGAATGATCCCGCGGAACAGCAGTTCTTCAGCGACCGGCGCCATAATGACAATACCCAAAGTCAGCCAGATATAACCGGAATCTGTGGAAAATGCCTGTGATTCTTCCGCGTAACTCGTCAACATCCGGTCAAGCCACCCGCTGGACTCAGCCAGGCGGGTCAGCAGCATGAACCATAGATTCGTCAGGCCCATCGCACCGATGATCACCGCGATGGAAGGCCACAGGTAGATGGATACAGGCGGAGCCGTCAACAGCGCCAGCGAATTTCGGCGGCGGCGCATGATAAGATAAAAGAGATAGACAGGAATCAGAACAAGGGCGTACAGCACACTGATGATCGGATATTGTTCATACATCAACCGGGTCAACATCTCAACATCGCTGAACTGTTCGAGAATATCAGGCGACAGCGAAAACTGGCTGATCAGAAGATAGACCAGCATATAGACAGTCGCGACGACATTGATCACCAGCCAGTGCAAGCCGATAAACAGCAGCGGGACCAGAAATGTCCGCGCACGCAGTTTTCGCCTGACCGGCTGACTGACGGGCCTGTTCATCTGTTCTTCCATGGTCATCCTCTCCTGGTGTTCAGGTTCAAATCTTTGTCAGAGTGACTTCATATTTATCGACCATATGGACCGGTCCATAGGATCGCTTGGATTTGCGCAGACCGCGGATGCCCATATCCTCTTCGCGATTGACATACTTGACATCAGCGAATTCATGATCAAGCACAAATTTGTTGATTGCCGCATACAGTCCCCGGATTGAGGCATCGGCTTTCTCAAAGTGGATAACAGCCATATCCGGCCGCATCAGCGAAGCCAGCGAGAAAGCGACGAGCTGGCCGCCCAGTCGGATCGCGCCGCCCCGTACATCCAGTTTCTCAAAATCAACAAACAACTGCCGGACAGCCCGATAATCGCTTTTGGTCAGATCCATGCAGTCGAGGTCTTTTTCTTCACACCAGGTTCTGACCAGCGCAAGCGCTTCATCCCGGTCATCGGTCGAAATTGATGAATACCGGTAATCCGGATAGGTCCGCATGAAGCGGTTGATATGATTGCGCTGGCCATGCAGTGCCTTACCTGAAAGATTGCGCAGATCCTCAACCAGGTACACATAATCCGAAAAATCCGGATTGCAGGTGATTTTCGCTTCATAACCTTGCAGCGCGCGGACCAGTG
Source organism: Clostridia bacterium (assembly GCA_009929975.1). Lineage (GTDB taxonomy): Bacteria > Bacillota > Clostridia > Saccharofermentanales > UBA5734 > SLHU01. The sequence goes on along the minus strand of RZZF01000272.1, from coordinate 1,349 downwards.
GCAGATTGGCTTCATCAATGTACATCATGCGCATAGCCCAGCCACGTTCCGCGAAAATCGGGCTGAGGGTATCGACAATGCGCTGAAGGGTGGCTTCATCCATCGCTCCGACCGGCCAGGTCATATGCGGTGTGGTAAAGTCGCCGCCATCACTGACCAGGCACAACGTGTCGTCAATCACGGCTTTATGATAGGCAAACCCTGAATTCCAGGCAACCCGGCTGTTCAGACAGGAATCAGAAATTTCTGTACGACTGAGTTGAAAAAATTCATTGTATAGCGGGGCGTCATCTGCTGAAAACAACGTACAGCCAGAAAACTCCATGAAGTAATCGCTCCTTACATTCCGCCAGATTCCTCAAAACGCTGAAAAAACATATCAAATGCCGCGTCAAGTTCTTTGCGGTTCTTGATCGACAGGAAGTACTGCTCTCCATCGATATGGCGTTCGGACCGGAGAATAATGATCTCAGGATCCTCATGCCGGCCGTCATCCGGTTCATAATTGTACATGACAACATAATCATGATCGTTCATTTTAAACGCGTCGACAAATGACATGTAATATTCATGGCCGTTATCGATATCGGCGATAACGGCCAGAACATCATCCTGTGAAACGCGGTCATCACGAACGGATAGATCCGGTCCGGGCCGTTTATGCGTCTTCTTCATCCTCTTCTTCTTCCTCACAGATGCGTTCATACTCCTGATAAATACGATCGTATTCTTCATCTGTCAGACTCATCAGACCTTCACTGCCGTCATCCATTTCCACAACTTTGGTGATCAGCATTTCAGGGTCTTCGGTTTCATCGACTGTCACAAGAACACAATAATGCTCATCCTCGAACGCGAAATCATCCGCGACGGCAAAGGTGAACTCCTCACCTGTCTCTGTGTCGGTCATCGTAATCACACCATGGCCATGGTCATGGTCGTGGTCATGGTCGTGATCATGGCCGCAGCCGCAGCCTTCGTCATCACAGCCGCAATCGCCGTCTGCGCAGTCACAGCCATCCTCACTGCAGCCGCAGATGTCATCGGAGCAGTCACAGGCAGGGCTGTTCTGCACGTCTTCATCATCAACGCGGGTATCTTCATTGTACATCATGTTCAATTCCTCCACTATGCGCTGTCTGTCTCCTCTGAGACAGGCAAACTTTCCGATTATTATAACATATCAGGTCATCTGTGACGATGCCTCATATCAGCGCCGGCTGTCCAGATAATCCTGCAGAATGATTTCTCGTTTCTTTTGCAGCAGCATGAAATAGGCAAAACCTAGAAAAGACGACAGGACCGCAATATGCGGCTCTTTTTTTGTTCATTTTGTCGTAATCTATTTG
>RZZF01000271.1 GCA_009929975.1 Clostridia bacterium | reverse complement strand
CGGAAACCGCCTGCCCTGCGTCATTATCGAGGATGCGCCGGCTCTGGCCATGCGCGGTTTTCAGCTTGCGTTCATGTCAATGCGCCAGATGACGGCCGAGGAAGGCTATCGGCTGATTGAGCTGGCCGCCAAGTTCAAACTCAACACAATTCTTGTGGAATACGACGACCGCTTCCCGTTCCAGCGCCATCCGGTCGTCGCCTCGGACCACGCGCTTTCCATGGATCAAGTCCGGCGCCTCGAGGCAATCGCGCGGGAGCAAAACAGGTCGCTGTTTCAACCGGATGATGATGGTAAGGATCTTTAATCAGAAACGGCCGCCTGGCGGCCGTTTTCTTTTCCGTTAATCAGAGCGGTTGCGCGACTGATCCCTGCCCAGCCATTCGGCCAGCCAGGCCAGCTTCCGCTCCGTGTGCAGCGCTCCGCCGCCTTCATGTCCGTTATAGGGATAAAGAACGATGTCCTTGCGTGCTGTTATGCGGTTATAGGTGGCGAAGAAGCATTCAGCCGGACAGACTGAATCCTTAAGACCGACTGAGGCGAGGAGCGGTGCCCGGATTCTGTCGGCCAGATTGATGGTGTCAAAATAGCTCAGGGTCTTGAAGACCTGATCCAGATCGTCGGGGTGGCGGCGCAGGTAGTCGGCAACGCTGGCAAAAGAACCATGTTCCTGCTCGACCCGCTGCCTCAGATCGGAGTTGCTCGGAACGTCGGCCATGACCAGCCATGGCCGTGCATCGAGGCCGGCAGCCGCGATCGCCAGCGCGCCTCCCTGGCTGCCGCCTTCGAGGATCAGCCGCTGAGGATCGATTTGCGGTTGATGGCAGGCGAAATCGAGGGCCTTGACACAGTCCATATAAACCGCGCGAAAATAATACTCATATGGATCGAGAATTCCTTTGCAGGCAAGATTAGTCAGATGTCCGCTGTTGTATTGCGCATGATTTCCCGTATGCCCGCCCTGCTCGCGGCAGTCAATCGCCAGGACCGCGATGCCGAGCGAGGTCCAGTGCAGATACTGGCCGGGCCAGCCGCGGTCCCCGCTGAAGCCGTGAAAATGGATCAGGCATGGGATCTTTGGCTGCGGCAGCGGGTGCGGGATGATCAGCCAGCCATGAATCGGCGTTGTATCAAAGCCGCGATAAGTTACATCGAAGACCCGGACGGATGAAACCGGATAATCAATCGGCTCAACCTGCGCGTCAACCGGTTGCTGCCGGGCGACATCACGGCTGCGCCGCCAGAACGCGTCGTAATCATGCTGCCGGGTCAGGGGGACATGAATCTGTCTGAGTTGTTCCAATGTCAACATTGCGCTGCACCTCCGGGTGATGGGGTCTGTCATTGATGTCATTATAACAGATTCATCCGGCTGGACATGAAGCATGCGGTATGATAGAATAACGGATAATCAGGAAAAGTGAGGTGCTTATCATGGCAGACTATGAACGGGTCGTTCTGATCATGACCGATACGCAGCGGCATGATATGTTCGGCTGTTATCGCCAGACCGGACTGCTCACCCCATGTATTGACCAGCTGGCCGCGGAGGGACGCCTGTTCGAGCAGGCTTATACCACACAACCGGTCTGCCAGCCGGCACGGGCTGCCTTGTTTTTCGGCCGATACCCGCATGAGATCAACTGCTGGAGCAACTCCACCGGACCTGACCGGACAGCCTGGTCAATCGGCCAGCGGCTGCAACAGCATGGTGTTCACACCGCGTATATCGGCAAATGGCATCTTGACGGCGGAGACTATTTCGGAACCGGCCAATGCCCTGACGGCTGGGATCAGGACTACTGGTTTGATATGCGCTGCTATCTCGACGGCTTGTCAGAGGATGACCGTCGCCGATCCCGGCAGACAGAGACAAACCGTGAGGGGATTGAGGCCTCATTTACTTATGCTTCGCAGTGCAGTGACCGCGCGATCCGCTTTCTTGAGCACTATCACGATGAGCCGTTTTTTCTGACGGTATCCTACGATGAGCCGCATGGTCCTTTTCTCTGCCCGGAGCCTTATGCGTCCATATACCAGGATTATACCTTTCCCGCGTCCTGCAATATTGATGATCCGCTGACGGACAAACCGGCCAGCCAGCGGGCCTGGGCCGGATCACAGCTGGAAGGGGACCGCCCGACACCGGTAATCCGTGAACCTGATTATTTCGGCTGCCACAGCTTCGTCGATTCACAAATCGGCCGGGTTGTCGCCGCGATCCGCCGGCACACGCCGGATGCCTGTATCATTTTCACATCGGATCATGGCGATTTTCTGCACAGCCACCGGCTCAGCGGCAAAGGACCGGCTGTTTATGAGGAGATCACACATATTCCACTGATCATCAGCGCACCTGGTCTGCCGTCAGGCTGCCGCGACCATGCGCCTGTATCTCATATCAATATCGCGCCGACCGTCTTCGATCTGATGGGATTGCCGCAGCCGAAAGCGTTTTCCGGCAAGAGCCTGCTGCCGCAGCTGACCGGAGCGGTCCAGCGAGTCAATGAACAGGTTTTCATCGGTTTTGGCCGCTACGAGATTGATCATGACGGATTCGGCGGGTTTCAGCCATTAAGGGCTGCCTATGATGGCCGTTATAAACTGGCGATCAATCTGATGGACCGGGATGAACTCTACGATCTGCAGCAAGATCCGGCTGAGATGCGCAACCTGATTGATTCACCAGCCCATCAAACCATTCGCGACCGCCTGCATGACGCGATCCTTGACCACCAGAACGAAACCCGCGACCCGTTCCGCGGTTATTGGTGGGAACGCCGGACCTGGCGGCAGGATGCCCGACCGGCAACCTGGGACTATAC
>RZZF01000014.1 GCA_009929975.1 Clostridia bacterium | reverse complement strand
ATCAATATGCCGGAGATCAGTGGGGATCTGGCAGATATGAAACCCTATGTCCTGCTGTCGGAAAAACTCGGCAAGATTTATTATCAGGCGGAAAACGCCAGAGTACATACCATTGAGATCATCTGTTCCGGCGAGATTGCCCGGTCTGACACCAGTCTGCTGGCACTGTCGGTTCTCAAGGGGTTCGTTTCAAGCACCACCAGCGAGCGGATCAGCTTTGTCAATGCCCGCCAGGCGGTTCGCCAGATGGGGGTCGAGGTTATCTCCAGCCGGACGACGGAGTTGAAAAAATACACCAACCTGATTACCGTCCGTTTTCTGACCGATGATAAGGAATTGTCGGTCTCCGGCACGGTTCTCGGCCGTGATATGCAGCTGCTGGTCGACTTCTTCGGCTATCACATGGATTTTGAACTGTCACCTTATGTGATCGCGGTTCAAAACCAGGATGTACCGGGTGTCATCGGCCGGGTCGGAACCCTGCTCGGCGAGCGGCAGATCAATATCGCGACCCTGCGCTGGAGCCGCAAGGAAGAGAAGGAGCGGGCCCAGAGCTTCATTTCAGTCGATTCACCGGTCGATCCGGAGACCCTGGCCGCACTTCAGGGCATCGACGGAGTTTTGCGCGTTTCGCTGCTTGATTTCACCTGATTCAAGATAAGGAAAACCAAAGACGGCCGGCTGTTTCAGCCGGCCGTTTCTGTTTTGACTTCGATGACATAGAGATTATCCTGTGAAAAGACGATCCGACCGGTCGCTTTCAGCAGCTCTTCTTGCAGGCGGGGAGCTGCCGGGTCATTGGACGTGGCAGCGGCGAAACGCTGGCGCTCGAGATTCCCGACAATAATGTAGCGGATCTGGTAGGTCTCAATCAGTTCGCGGCGCAGAGCCGGATCGGTTGTTGTATACAAGGTGCGTACCGCGTCCTGCCGCGGTAGGACAATCGTACCATAGGCCTGTGGTGTATCGCGGCTGGTTCGCCAAAGCCATTGATGGGTTTCCCAGCCCATGACAGTCGGCAGGCCTGTAAACGCTGATATCCGGCAATAATCCGTATAACTTTCGCCGAAGGCCTCAAGTATGACCGGCTGACCGGTTACCGTCCGGTTGAACCAGCGGATCGCGGCGACATCGGCCGCGAGTTCTCCCTGGTAAGGTTCGAGAATCTGAGGCGATGTTTTGTCAGCGATCGGGCTGAGTCCGTCGATCCCCTGATAACGGCTGATCTGCCAGCGCCCCAGCCACTGGCGGGCGGAGGTGAACGGGTAGCTGAAGGGGATGATCAGCAGTCCGGTCAGCAAAACCGCGATCACGCGTGTTGCCGCAGACCGCTGGTGCCACGTCCGCCGCTGCATGGCCAGCATCGTCAGACCGGTTCCCCAGGCCAATGACAACAGTATATAGGCCTGATAGGTAAATTTGAACATGGTATTGGCCCGCTTGAAATCGCCGCTGTAGATATCGACCACATAAATAAGTTCAGGAATGATGATCAGACCGGTGCCGGCCACGAAAAACAGGGCGATCATGATATCAGCGGGAGCGAGACGGGACAGTCTGCGGGTCAGACGGGTCGTCAGACCGATCGGTTGTGACGGCTCATCGGGCAGCGGCAGGTGGTTCCGGACCGGCCTTAGCCTTAACACCGATACAATGCCTGCCGCCAGGATCAGGAGTCCGGCCAGAAGATGCGCTCCCCATAAGCTGAGCATCTGCCAGAACGGCGTCCGGTTGACCGTCAGGGCAAGGGTTTTGGCGATGGGTTCAAAGTTGAGATTGAAGGGGAACGCCAGCAGATGACTGATAAAAAACAGCGTGCTGATCTGCGCACCGGTCCGGCTGGCTCCGTCACGGCTGAGTGAAGAAAGCGCATGGGCCAGCAGAAAAATCGCTCCATAGGCTAGCAGCGCGCGCAGCGGCTGGCTGATCCGGAGAAAGACCAGCATGACCAGGCCCGCCTGGATCAGTGTGGCCAGGAACCCTGGCAAAGTGATCAAACGGCCTGAACGGCGGCTGTTGACCCAGAGAAAAACCATGGCCGTCAGGACCAGATAGATCACATAATCCCAGAAATTGCACATCATGAACAAGGACAGCAGAACACCAATCGCCCATATCCCGGGTCGGCGCACGGTGTCGCGAAGCTCATGGAGCCAGCGAAGCGGCAGCTGCGAAAGCCCAGATTTGCTGTCGACGGCTGCGGCTGGCTGAACTGTATGGATATAATAGACAAGGACCGCGATCAGAAGCAGGACAAACGTCAGGTTGATCACATGCGCGTGCAGATCCGCGACGAGAAATGAGTAGAAGGGGAATTCATGGATCGTCTTGTCAGCTGTGTCTGGATTATAACCGATAAACCGTGTGGAATCAGCGAACCAGAAGGCCTTATCAGGATCCGCGCTGATCAAGCCTTTCCCGGCCAGCCAGCGGGTCAGAGCATGACCGGGTGAGTTTTCCTTAAAAAGAAAGGCCTGGCTGTTGCCACCGAAGGTCACGAGCACAGAGGTCACCAGACCGGCGGCTGCCGGTGCCAGAGGGAGCAGACGGCGGCCTCGCCGCGCCGCCAGACGCATCAGATGATCAGCGATCGACCAGGTTGTGGCCAGAGTCAGTGCCATTGTGGAGGCCATGCCCAGATTATAAGCAATTTCAGGCCGTATACCGGTCAGCCGGGATAAAATGCCATATAAATACTGGCCGTAATAGTAATAATTAATCGGCTGTCCGGCAAACCACATGTCCTGTGCCGGCAGATAGTGGCTGCGCCAGATGCTGTTCATGAAACCGATATTCATGAATTTTTCCAGACTGTCAAGGTCCGGCTTCAGGCCGCGCGCGAAGGTCCAGGCCAGCAGAGCCGCCGCGAATACCGCTTCAGCACAACCGATTCTGCGCAGAAGGGCCTGGTGGTCGACCGGCTTATTCTCCGGAGCACGCGGTATTGACCGCAGGCGGCCGGCCAGCAGCCAGGTCAGGATAAACAGAAGCGCCAGTGTCAGCAACAGGCTCCAGCGGCTGATCGGGAGGATGCGCAGATGGGAGAGCAGCCAGACCGGCAGGCTGAACAGGACCAGGCCGAGCGGGCGCGCCAGCATCCAGCCCTTGTCACCGGCAGGAAAAAGCTTCGCGGCGATGGGCCAGGCCATCAGGCTGATGATCAGCAGCGCAAACCACCAGACAAGAAAGTAGAAACTCTCACCTCCGAGCAGCGGCCAGGACAGCAGCAGAACCGGCAGTGGTGTGATCAACCACAGATAACGGAAGGACGCTGTCTTCATCATCATTTCTCCTGTGAAGCAAGCCAGCCACTGACGGTATCGGCCGCCTCGCGGCCCAAACGGATCGCGTAATTCATCCCGCGGTCCTCAGGATAGATCTGAGCCATACCCGCCAGTTTGATGCCGGGATCGGGTGTGTTCATTTCAGGCATGCTTTCCGAATAGCCGCAGCTGATAACGGGTTGGGCGTAGCGGGTGCGGCAGAGGCGCCAGCCGGTGACATGATGAATGGAAAAATCAGGATAGACCCGTCCCAGCGCTTCGGTGAACAGGCGATAGATGACACCGTCAGACTGTGTCCAGAGCGGATCTGCCACATCGAGATAGCGTGACAGGTAGATGACGGATCCGCCATACTCGAGCGAGCGGTTGAGCCGTGTATGCTCGACCGCGACGACAAATGGCAGATCATCGCAGATCGTTGTCCAGTAATAGGGTGACAAGCTGTTATTCAAGCGGATAATCAGGCACAAATCAGCTTTATAGCGCGTCGCCCGGGCTTTTCTCAGATAGGCATCCGGCAGGCTGAGCGGTGACGCCATACTGGCGAACTGACGTCCGGATATGGTCGCGATGACCGCTCCGGCTGTAATGGTCCGAGTTGAGCAGTCATCCCGGATACAGGTAATTTGGTACCGCGGCCTGCCATTGGTGTGGTCCGCATCGATACTGACCGCGGTATGGCCAAACAGGATCTGTCCCTTATGCTGTTCAATCCGGTTCTGCAGTGCCTGGATCAGGCGGGAAAATCCGCCATTCATGTAGCCAAGCGAGGAGCGGGCGGCCACATGCCGGCGGGAATGACCGCGCAGCTTGAATTTATTCCAGATCCAGACGGCCGATACTTTATCAGCGTCCCGGTCGAACTTGGATCGCAGCAGCGGCTGCCAGAGTTTCTGATACGACTGATCCCCGCCATGCCGTCGCAGCCAGTCAGCTGCCGTCTGCGACTCCAGATCACGCCAATTTTTCAGTCGTCCGGCCCTGAGAACCGTCAGGCCGGTCCGGATGCGCTGCAGGAAAGGAAAAAGAGGAAAACGGAGAAGATCAACCGGTCCGGAAAAAGGATACAGCTGTCCGTCCGCGTAAATCGCGTCACGTGTCTGGTACCAGTTGATCTGGTCTTCCAGATCCATTTCTCGACACAGGTCAAGGAAGTGATGGTCACTGGTAAAAATATGGTGATAAATGTATTCGATGGATTGATTCCCCAGCGTGAACGATGTCACCATGCCGCCGGCCTGCAGTGTCGATTCCAGAAGAACCACACGATAACCGGCTCCGACCAGCCGCCAGGCTGCCGTCAGTCCAGTCAGGCCGGCGCCGATGATACAGACTGGCAGTGCCTGTGAATCGCTCTGATGCATGATGGACCCTCCGTGGTACTGAATCAGCGAATGCGTCGACCTTCTATATAGTAGCGTTTTTCGGCAGCCGCGCCGATGGAAAATGTTTTGCGGGGCAGGACACCATCCTGCACAATGCTGTCAAAAAACGACTGCTTGCTCATATCCGGCAGTACGATGCCGCATTGCCCCTGTCTGGCCAGCCGGCTGATCGCGTCCAGTCCGTGAACATAATCGATCTGTACCGTCTCTTCGGTCAGGAGGTGATCGAGCCAGGCCTGGGCCGATGCTGTGCTCAGCGCGGACTGCGGAGCCAGGAGCCTCAGATCATAGCCGGCTGTCTGTCCGACCAGGGTCATGCGGTTCTCGCCGGCAGGGCAGGCCGGAAGGGCCAGCTCACCGGATAATGTCCGAAGCGGTTGGATCCGCACCTGCTGCTGTGCAAAGAAGCGGCGTGCACTGTCAGCCAGCTGGTGAATATCCAGGCCGCTGATCACACGATGGATCGGTTCGAACTCAATTCCATCGTCATAGATATTGATCAGTTCAACCAGAGCGAACCGGGCCGGATGATCATCAGTCACCTGGTCCTTGATCTCATCCCAGTGGGCTTTCGCGGTTGCCAGGGAGTGATTGCCGTCGCCGACGGCAAAAAGCAGACCGTCCCGGTGCAGCCGGTCCAGACCGCCGAGCGCTGTCAGCATCTGTCGGGTCAGCGCCTGGTCGGCCGTGACATGCCAACCGCGGACATGGCCGCCACCCAGCATGAGATCGGTTTCGTAGAATGGTTGATTGTGTTTCAGCGCGTCATAAACCGGTTCGATCACCGTATGTCCGGGATCATCAAAGAGAAGTTGAACATGCGGCAGCTCATATAAGGCATCGCGGCGGACGGCCAGGCGCGGAGGGATACGCTCAACCACTGTGCCTTCGCTGGCCCGGATCAAAGCGCTGCTTCCCGGGGTGAAGTCATAATGTTCAAGATCGATGGCGATGACCAGACCCAGACGGTGGCTGTGCCATGCGGTTGTTCGATCAATCAGCATCCAGCCGGACGGCAGGGTGCGCAGTTTCTGTTCGCCGCTGATTGTTTCCATGTACCGGTTGATCCGGCTGATTCTATGACTGACAGGAAGATCATCCGGTTGTTCGAGATAGATCTCCGGCAGAATCATATGATAGGAAGACGGAGCGTCTTCGACCACCTGCTCCACCTGCTGCCAATAGGCGGGGTCCGTCGTATGCTGGTCACAGGCGATGACGGCCCATCGACGCAGATCGATACTTTCATCAGGCAGAACAAGATTCGGCAGATGAAGCGCGGGACAGAGTGAAGACGTCGATGGAGACGAAGGATCCGGCATGGCAGGCCCCTTTCAGATCATTTCAGTTGAATTTCGCGGCTGACAGGTTATTGCCGAGCTTCAGGCAAGCTCAGCGCAAGTGCATTTATTTTAACATACTCAGACTCTTCTGTGCAGGGGATCATGGCGGTCAGAACCGGGGTTTATCTTGTCTGACACCTGTTTTTCGTGTAGTATGGATAAACAGTTGATTGCCTTAAAAGAAGGAGTGTGCCACCATCATGCAGCCTCTTGGCCTGAACGAAATCCGCGAACGGTTCCTTTCCTTTTTCGAAGAAAAGGACCACCTGCGTCTTCCCAGTTTTTCGCTGGTTCCCCGGAACGATCCATCCATTCTGCTGATCAATGCCGGCATGACCCCGCTCAAACCTTACTTTACCGGCGCGCAGACGCCGCCCGCGCCCCGGTTGACAACCTGCCAGAAATGTATCCGCACTCCGGATATCGAGCGGGTCGGTCTGACCTCACGACATGGGACGTTTTTTGAGATGCTCGGTAATTTTTCATTCGGCGACTACTTCAAAGAAGAAATTATTCCCTGGTCCTGGTCGTTCTGTACCGAAACGCTGGCAATCCCGGCCGATCGACTGTATGTCTCTGTCTATGAAGAGGATGACGAAGCCTGGCGGATCTGGCATGAAGCCGTCGGACTGCCGTCGGACCGTATTGTCCGTCTCGGCAAGGCCGATAATTTCTGGGAACATGGAACCGGCCCCTGCGGGCCGAGTTCCGAGATCTATTATGACCGCGGTCCGGAACATGGCTGCGGCAGTCCGACTTGTGCGGTCGGCTGCGACTGCGACCGGTTTGTTGAGTTCTGGAATCTGGTGTTCACCCAGTTCAACCGGGAGGAAGACGGCAGTTATACGCAGCTTGACCGGCGCAATATCGATACCGGTGCCGGCCTTGAGCGTCTCGCCGCGATCATGCAGGGCGTTGACTCACTGTTTGAGGTCGACACCATCCGCTCGATTCTCGACAGGGTCTGCCAGATCGCCAAGGTGGCATATGGACAAGACCCGCGCACTGATATCGCGGTCCGCGTCATCACCGATCACGTTCGCAGTACGACGATGATGATCAGCGACGGCATTATCCCGGCTAATGAAGGCCGTGGCTATGTCCTGCGCCGTCTGCTGCGCCGGGCTGCCCGGTATGGCCGGCTTCTCGGCATTGAGGGACCCTTCCTGGACGGAGCGGCCGATGTTGTGATCGCGGCCTCTGAATCAGCCTACCCGGATCTGCGCAGCCGGCGCGACTATATCCTGAAAATTATCCAGATCGAGGAACAGCGTTTCAGTGAGACCATCCAGCAGGGACTGGGGATGCTCGAACAGCTGATCGCTGATGCAAGGCAGAAAAAGGCAGCCTCCCTTCCGGGAGAAGCGGTTTTCAAACTGCATGATACCTTCGGCTTTCCGCTCGACCTGACCCGGGAAATCGCGGCTGAACAGGGGATCGACATTGATGAGCAGGGCTTTCAGGACGCGATGCGCCAACAGAAAGAAAAAGCCCGCCAGGCGATGAAGGATAAGAACGGGTCAGCCTGGCATCAGCGACAGCTGCCGGATGGCCTTGAGCAAATTGCCGCAACGGAATTCGTCGGCTATGACACCCTCGAGACTGAGGCCATGGTTCTGGCGCTGCTCCGTGCGGATGAGAACGGTCAGCTGGAAGTCGTTGATTCTGTCAACGCCGGAGAGAGCATACAGATTCTGACCGACCGCAGTCCGTTTTATGCGGAAGCGGGCGGCCAGACCGGAGATCAGGGACTGATATCCGCTGCTGACGCGGTGCTGCAGGTGACGGACACGCAGAAAACTCCGGAAGGGCAGATTCTCCATATCGCCCGGATGATCAGTGGCCATCTGTCAATCGGTGAGACGATCGATCTGCGGGTTGACCGCGAACGCCGCCTGGCAACCGCCCGCAACCATACGGCAACGCATATCCTGCATAAGGCTTTACGCCAGGTGCTGGGTGACCATGTCGGCCAGGCCGGATCTTCGGTCAGTCCGGAGCGTCTGCGCTTTGATTTTACCCATTTCCAGCCGCTGACAGACGATGAGGTATTGCAAATTGAGGCGATTGTCAATCATGTCATTCTCGACAGCCAGCCGGTTGAGACCCGGATCATGAGCCTTGATGAAGCAAAGACCGATGGCGCGACAGCGCTGTTTGATGAGAAGTACGGTGATCAGGTCAGGGTGGTCAGTGTCGGAGCGTTCAGCCGGGAATTATGTGGCGGAACACATTTGACCTGTTCATCGGAAGCCTGCCTGTTTCAGATCACCGCGGAAAACGGTATAGCGGCCGGTGTGCGCAGGATCGAAGCGCTGACAGGCCGTGCGGCCTGGGAGCTGCAAAGGCAGCGCGGGCTTCGGATGCAGCAGGCCGCGGATCTTCTCAAAACAACTGAAGAGGAAATTCCAGCCCGGCTGGAACATCTGCTGGCGGAAAATCGTCAGTTGAACCGGGCGCTGGAACAGGAACAAAAACAGCAGATCGGCGCCATCGCTGACCAACTGGTCAGCCAGGCCCAGACTCTGGGTGATTTCAAAGTGACCATCGCTGAACTGCCCGGGGCAGATGCCCAACAGCTGCGGGAAGCCTGTGAGCGGATCCGTGACAAGTCCGCGCCGTCTATTGTGGTTCTCGCGTCCCGCTCCGAAGATAAGGCAGCCTGGGCCGCCATGGCCAGCCGCGAAGCGGTCAACAGCGGATTCCATGCCGGAAATCTGGTGCGGGAAGTCGCGAAAATCACCGGTGGCGGAGGCGGTGGCCGACCCGATATGGCCCAGGCCGGCGGCAGGCAGCCGGAGAACATTCCTAAGGCACTGGCAGCGGCCGCTGAACTGATAAAACAGCAGCTGAGGCTTTGAGGCCTGGCGGATAAAGGAGGTCCATCATGGATGATTGTCTGTTCTGTAAAATAATCAATGGCGACATACCCTCTGAGAAAATCTATGAAGATGAGCATGTCATCGCGTTTTATGATATTCATCCGGCCGCTCCCGTTCATGTGCTGGTGGTTCCACGCCGGCATTTCCGTGATCTGCCCGACATGATGATATCAGATACAAGTGGTCTTCTGGCCGGCGCGGTTTTGTCAGCTGTGACCGCGATCGCGCGCCAGCTTGGTGTCTCAGATGACGGGTTTCGCCTGATCAATAATTGTGGTGTGAACGGTGGACAGACGATTCCCCATGTCCACTTTCATCTGCTGGCCGGCAGAAAAATGGATGAGAAACTCCTGTAGAAGGAATCCGGCTGCAGGAACCGGGTCTCCTGATGGAGAATTGCCGGTTGACGGAAGCCGTCGTTTGCAGGTATAATATGTCATGATATGGCCTGTATCTTACTGAGACTTGCCTTATTAGTTATCGCCGTGAGGGGAGGGAAGCAGATGTCAGAAGTCAGAGTAAAAGAAAACGAGTCCCTTGACAGTGCGCTGAGACGTTTTAAACGTTCATGCGCAAGGTCCGGCGTTCTTGCGGAAGTTCGGAAGCGCGAACACTATGAAAAACCCAGTGTTAAGCGCAAGAAGAAATCCGAGGCAGCCAGAAAGAGAAAACGCTGATTTGTCATGGGTTTGACAGACCGCCTGATGCGGTCCAAAGCTCAAGCAGCAGCTCCGGTTGACCACTCGTAAGGAGTGAAGATCATGAGATGCTGCACCTTGTTTAATGAAGAATAGGGGCTCGATGTCTTAAGCAGATATCGGGCTCTTATTGCATCACTGAAAGGCCGGTACTTATTCATGCTGGTACGCAAAGAATGGCAGCTGAATCAAGCAGATCCGCAGGAAGGATCCGTGTTGGAACGGATCCTTGCCATCCGTGGCATTCACCGCCCTGATGACAAAGAGCGCTTTCTTCAAGGCGGTCTGGCACACCTGCATGATCCGCTGCGCCTGCCAGATATGCGGCCGGCCCTGGAACGTCTTTCGCAGGCACGGCGCCTGAATGAGCCGGTCCTGATTCACGGTGATTATGATGCGGATGGTCTGACCGCGACGGCCTTGCTCGTCAATGTGCTGCGTCAGCTCGGTATGGATATTCATACTTATATCCCTGACCGCATGACAGATGGATATGGTTTGTCCCCATCCAGCCTTGACTTCGCGCGCGAGTCCGGCTGCAGTCTGATGGTAACCGTAGACTGCGGCATCAGCAATCGAAATGAAATCAGCCAGATTCGACAAATGGGCATCGATGTGATTGTCACGGATCACCACGCCTGTCCGGAGGTTCTGCCCGATACGCTCGCCGTCATCAATCCACATCGCGAAGACAGTGATTATCCATTTGAAGGTCTGGCCGGTGTCGGAGTCGCCTGTAAGCTGGCGCAGGCTTTCTGCCAGTTTGAGCAGGAATCTCCGCTGTGGCAGTCTCATCTCGATCTGGTCGCGCTCGGGACTGTCGCGGATGTGGTTCCGCTTCTCGATGAAAACCGGATCCTGGTTCGGATGGGGCTGTCAGCCCTGAACACGCAGCCATCCTGTGGCCTGGACGCACTGCTGCGTGTTGTTAACCTGAAGCAGCGGGAAATCAGCGGACAGACCCTCGGTTATGTGTTGGCGCCGCGAATGAACGCGGCCGGCCGGCTTGGCCGGGCGGATCTTGCCCTGTCCCTGCTGCTCAGCTCTGATCCGCGCGAATCTGAACAGCTGGCGGTCGCTTTGAATGAGTTGAATACACAGCGTCAGAAAGTTGAAGGCGAGTTGGTTGAAGCAGCGGTCTCAATGATCGAAGCGGATCCTCAATGGATGACCCGACCGGTTCTGATCGCATCAGGCGATGATTGGCATCAAGGAGTTCTGGGAATTGTCGCGGCCAGACTGTCAGAAAAATACGCCCGTCCGGTGATTGTTCTGTCCAGAGACGGCGATGACTATCAGGGATCAGGCCGCAGCTGGGGACGGTTTGATCTTCTCGCGGCATTGAAGCGGTCTGACCGATATCTGTCTCAATACGGCGGTCATCGCAAAGCCGCCGGCCTTCGTCTGGCCTGTGCTGATCTTCCGGCATTTTATCAGGTGCTGAGTGAAGCCGCGTCAGAGCTGCTTCCTGCGGAACAGGCCAGACCGATCATGACCGCAGATGTTCTGCTCAGCCCCGCTGAAATGACCGAAGCGCTGGCCGAACAGCTGAAACCACTCGCTCCTTTCGGTGAAGGGAATGAACAGCCTGTCATGATGACTCGTGAACTGGTTCTTGACCGCGTCCAGCCTGCCGGGAACGGGCGCCATCTGCGGCTGAGCCTGTCGGATCTGTCCGGCCATCACCATTTCTCCGCGATTGGCTTCGGGTTGGGCGATGCCGACGACTGGCTGAGAGTGTCAGACCGGGTTGATGTTCTGTACCATCTTGAAATCAACGTATGGCAGGGCCGTCAGTCGCTCCAGCTGAATATTCGTGATATCCGGCTGAGCCAGACAGGCCGCCTGATCGATGATCGCCCCTGGGAAATCGAGTCAACCTATGAGCAGACAGACGATCTGGTGCAAACCAGCCGATATCACCAGATTCCGGTAACAGACTTGATCCCCGATCAGGTTGAGTATAAGGCCGTCTATCAGTATCTGAGCGCCCAGTTCGCATATCAGCCGATTCTGGTCGATCAGTCTGTGCTGGCCTTGCGGATCGCCCGCAGCTACCGCCTCAATCTCAATATGTTCCGTTTGGCCAGGATCCTGCATGTCTTTGCTGAAGCCGGTCTGTTGCAGCTGGAACGCATCGACAGCGATCGGGTCAGAATATGCTTGTGCGAGGTCGCCAACCGCGTTAAACTGGAATCCTCACCCTCATATCTCAGACTGCAGCTGAAGGGAAGTGAGTGATATGACTCAGCCGCGCACCGATCATCAGGTCCGCCGTTCTGATCTGGCGGTCATACTCGAGCGATACCGCGCCTATGCCGGCGAATCGGGCTGCGAGCGGATTGAAGCGGCTTTTGATTATGCCCTGGCCGCGCATGAGTCTCAGCGCCGCAAAACCGGTGAACCTTATATTATTCATCCTCTTGCTGTCGCGGAAATCCTCACAGAGCTGGAAGTCGACGCGGACACTCTGATCGCCGCGCTGCTGCATGATACCGTTGAAGATACTGACCGGACTTTGGAAGAGGTCAGAGAACACTTCGGCGAGGAAGTTGCCAATCTGGTTGATGGCGTGACCAAACTCGGCCGGATTCCCTATTCATCGAAAGAAGAAATCCAGGCGGAAAATTTCCGCAAGATGTTTCTGGCGATGGCCAAAGATATCCGCGTTGTCATGATCAAACTGGCCGACCGCCTGCACAATATGCGCACCATGCGGCATCAGACACCGGAAAAGCAGATGGAGAAAGCGCGGGAAACACTCGATATCTACGCACCGCTGGCCCATCGTCTCGGTATTTATAAAATCAAATGGGAACTGGAAGACCTCTGTCTTCGCTATATCGACCAGGATGCTTATTATGAACTGGTCGGCTCAATCTCTCAGAAACGTTCGGAACGTGAACATTATCTGGAAGAAATCGTCGCGCAGATTCAGAGCAAGATCCGTGAAATGGGCATTGAGCCTGAGATAGAAGGCCGGCCGAAGCATTTTTACAGCATCTACCGCAAAATGAAAAGCCAGGGCAAGGATCTGGACCAGATCTATGATCTTTTCGCAACCCGGATCATCGTCAGCAGCGTTGCCGACTGCTATGCGGTACTCGGGCTTGTTCATGAACTGTATAAGCCGATGCCCGGCCGGTTCAAAGACTACATCGCCATGCCCAAGCCGAACATGTATCAGTCGCTGCATTCGACCGTGATCGGACCGAAAGGTATTCCTTTTGAAGTCCAGATCCGGACATATGACATGCACCGGACCGCTGAATACGGCATCGCGGCACACTGGAAATACAAAGAGGGCGACAAGAGTCGCGGCAAGGATGATCAGACTGAGGAGTCAAAACTCGCTTGGCTGCGCCAGCTGCTGGAATGGCAGAAGGAAATGCGTGATGCCGGTTATGGTTATGCTTTTCCGGTACTTTATAATGAAATGACAGACAGGGTCTGGGATTTAAGAAAAGCAGGGCTGGGGCTTCTGTCCAATATCCCCGGGGATACGCGTAGTGTAACGGTTATCGAAGATACGGCTGTAAATGTTGAAGATTTACCGGCATATATAGCTGAATTTAAACAGATCCTGAAAAAAAGGGATGGGGTGTTCTTTGCGAGAATATCCGTAATGGTTTAATTCATTTCTGATTCCGGTTAGTGTTTTTAATATTTGTTTTAGTGTTAGAGGTTCTTTTAAATGGTCTAACTTCTTATCATTCATTTCTTTATAGGCACTATTTTCTACTGCTTTTTTAATA
>RZZF01000270.1 GCA_009929975.1 Clostridia bacterium | reverse complement strand
AGACAGTTTTTGATGTGGGTTCTCACCGTAGCGCAGCGGGCTGATCAGGTCATACGTCAGGGTCAGTTTGGCCGGGCTGCGCTCCTGCGGCAGCTTCGCGGCCAGATAACCGGCGATCAGCGCGTCATAAGCCGCGGTATGTTCAAAGACCTTGCAGGCCAGTTCAAATCGCAAGGATTCCGTGGTCTGGCCATTCTCACGCAGCTGGCTGAGCACCGGCTCATAATCAGCCGGGTCCGTCATCACCGTGACATCGCGGTAATTTTTCGCGGCAGCTCTCAGCATGCCGGGCCCGCCGATATCGATATTCTCAATGCAATCCGCCAGAGTGGCGTCCGTTTTCTGAACGGTTTCGCGAAATGGATACAGGTTGATGACAACCAGGTCAATCGGCGTGATTTCCAATTCCCTGAGTGTCTGCATATGATCCGGATGATCGCGCATCGCCAGTATGCCGCCATGGATTCTCGGATGCAGTGTTTTCACCCTGCCGTCAAGGCATTCCGGATATCCGGTCACCTGATCGATCGGAATCACCGGAATTCCGGCTTCGTTCAGCTGCCTTGCCGTTCCGCCGGTTGAAACAATCTCGATGCCGAGATCCGAGAGTTCCCGGGCCAGCGGTACAATGCCTGTTTTGTCGGAAACACTGATAATCGCACGTTTGATCATGATAGGTCCTCCTCTTCACGGGCTGTCGTCCCGTCTGTCTGTACTTTCCCGGCCGCGAATAGCGCGATCGCCTGTGGCAGCAGAATTTGTTCACACTCCTGCATGACCCGCAGTTGGAGGGATCGCGCGGTGTCATCCGGACGGACATCAATCGCCTTCTGCAGCAGAATCGGTCCATGGTCATATCGCTCATCGACCAGATGAACCGTCGCGCCGCTGACCTTGACACCGCTGGCGATGACCGCCTCATGCACTCGAATCCCGTAAAACCCCTTCCCGCAGAACGAGGGGATGAGTGCCGGATGAACATTGATGATCCTGCCGCGGTACGCAGTGACAACTTCCGGCCCGAGCAGACTGAGAAAACCGGCCAGCACGACCAGATCCGGCTGCCAGGCGGCCAGGGCCGTCAGCATCGCCTGATCATAATTTGAGGGATCACTGTAGTCGGACCGCTGGATCACCAGACAGGACAGGCCGGCACGATTCGCCCGCTCACAGGCTCCGATTCCCGGTCGTGAAGCGATCACACCGCTGATCACGACATCCCTCAGCTGTCTGTCCGCGATACGGTCGATGATGGCTTGCAGATTGGTCCCGCCGCCGGAGACCAGAACCGCCAGTTTAAACATGATCAGGCTCCTTGGACTGCTGCCGGTCCGGTGCTGTTCCGTTGTCCTCATGGAGCGTCACACGCAGGACGTCAGCCGCACGATGAGCCGGCAGGCCGGCTGGAAACTCCCCGTCAAAACAGCTGGCGCAATGCCCGCAGTGAATGCCATGTGTTGACTGTTTCAGCCCGTTCAGGCTGAGAAAACCAAGGCTGTCGGCACCAATCATCTCGCAGATTTCCGCCTGGCTCATGCTGGCCGCGGACAGCTCATCCTGCGATGGTGTATCAACACCGTAAAAGCAGGGGTAGATAACCGGTGGTGAAGCGACCCGCATATGGACTTCAAGCGCGCCGGCCCGCCTGAGTAGATTGACGATATGGCGCGTGGTGGTGCCGCGGACGATCGAATCATCAACCATGACGACCCGTTTTCCAGCAACCGAATGGCGCAAAGCGGCAAACTTCATGGAGACGGCCATCTCACGCTGCAGCTGACTGGGCTGGATAAAGGTTCGTCCGACATAGCGGTTCTTGAGCAGACCCTGGCCATAGGCAATCCCGCTTGCCCTGGCATAACCCATCGACGCGGTCATACCACTGTCCGGCGCGCCGATGACCAGATCAGCCTGACAGGGCTGTTCCAGAGCCAGCTGCTGGCCGGCATTGAAGCGGGCCTCATGGACATTGGCTCCGTCAATCGTGCTGTCCGGACGCGCGAAATAAACAAATTCAAACAAACAGAGCCGGCCTGAAGAGGCAGCCGGCGGGTCGATGTCCTTCTGCAGGATCGATGACGATGACAGGCCGGATGCCGATAAGACGATCATCTCACCTGGCAAGACATCCCGGATGAAAGTGCCGCCGATCGAATCGATCGCACAGCTTTCTGAGGCCAGAACATAGGAACCGTCAACCTGGCCGAGGCAAAGCGGCCGGATGCCAAGCGGATCCCGGGCACCGACGATTTTCCCGGGCGTCATCAGGACATAGGCATAAGCACCTTCCAGCTCCGCGGTCATCATCCGGATCGCGTCTTCGATGCAATCGGTCATGATCCGGTTTCTGGCCAGAAGGGACAACATGACCTCCGCATCGGAACTGGTCTGGAAAATCGCGCCGTTCTCCTGCAGCCGGGAACGCAGCTGGGGACTGTTGATGATGCTGCCGTTGATGGCGATGTGATAAATGTGTGTGCAGGGAACTACTCTGGCAACATTGTTATTGATAAAAACATAAGCCTGATAGGCGACCTATACGCCGAAACCATTATTGAAGGTAACGATGACGGATCTGAACTTGGCACCATCCATCTAACTCCAGGCAGGAATGGCGTTACCATAAAAGCATTTAAAGTAATTGGAATTGATAGCGATGATCCTGCAATAAAAAAAGCAGCCATTTACCTGCAAGGTGACCAAACGGATATTGTTATCACAAACAACATTATTGAAGCCCGTGGCGATGCTGCTCTGATGGGTGAATATAATGCTGCAAACTACGGTATAACCATAAATAATAACTGGTTTACCGGCAAGACTTTTATTGGCGCTGAGC
>RZZF01000269.1 GCA_009929975.1 Clostridia bacterium | reverse complement strand
GGACAGCGCATGGCTCAAACCTCCCGGAGCAGGACAGGATCAGTCATGATCCTGTAGAAACCAGGGCAAGATCCGGTTGCCGCGTTTTTCTTTTCCCTGCCGCACCGGGTCTGACTTTTCCTCTTCAGCAGATGACTCATCGACCTCTTCAGCGATCCGCCGGACCTGTGGATCAGCCGCCGCAGGCTCCCGTTCAGACTGCTCACGCGGATTGACCGGCGCGAAACGCGAGAGTGGTTCTGCCTTTTCCTCTACCGCCTCACTCGACGCGCCTGACTGGCCAACCTGGTGAAACCTCGGTGAGGCCGGTTTGTTTTCTCCGGCTGCCGCGGGAGCGGGCCGAACGAACGCACTGGAAAGGAAGTCCGGAATTTCTTCTTTTTCTTCGGGTCCAGTGGAATGATCTGTCTCATCCGCTTCAGGAGCCGGCTCGAATGACGCCGACGGCTTCATCTGAGCAGCCTTTTCGCGAACAGGATAGCTCTCGCGGTCAAAACCGCTGGCAATCACGGTGATCATGATTTCATCATTCATTTCCTGATCGATCACCGCACCGAAAATAATGTCGGCGTCAGGTGAAACGGCATCCCGGACAACGGAAGCCGCCTCATCAACTTCACGGATTTTCATATCGCGCCCACCGGTGAAGTTGATGATCACACCGCGCGCGCCGTCAATGGTCGTATCAAGCAGCGGACTGTTGATCGCCTGGCGGATCGCAGCCGCGGCCCGGCCCTCCCCGCCTGCCCGGCCGATACCCATATGGCAGACACCGGCCTGGGTCATGATCCGGCGCACATCGGCCAGATCCAGGTTGATCAGGCCCGGTACGGCGACCAGGTCAGATATGCCTGATACACCATACTTGAGCACCTGGTCCGCGAGGGTGAATGCCTCGTCAAGCGAGGTATCGTCAGACGCGATCTCCAGGAGTTTATCGTTGGGCACGACAATCAGGGAATCGACGAATTTCTCCATCTCCCGGATTCCGCGCTCGGCGTTCTGCATGCGGCGTGAGCCTTCAAAACGGAACGGCCGGGTCACGACTCCAACCGTAAGAATTCCCATTTCACGGGCGATCTGGGCGATCACAGGCGCTCCACCGGTTCCGGTTCCGCCTCCCATACCCGCCGTGATGAACAACATATCCGTTCCACGAATCAGCTGGGCGATCTCTTCTTTTGACTCTTCAGCCGCTTTCAGGCCGATTTCCGGATTGGCTCCGGCTCCGAGTCCGCGGGTAATTTTCTCCCCCACCTGAATCCGGTTATTTGCTTTTGTGCGCAGCAAGGCCTGGTTATCTGTATTAACGGTAATAAATTCAATTCCCTGAACATCACTGTCGATCATCCGGTCAGCCGCGTTGCAGCCGCCACCGCCGATACCGATCACTTTGATCAGGGCGAAATGATCATTATCCATACTGAAACCCATTTTGTAATCGGACAAATTAACATCCCCTCTCAGTTCACTTTCATCTGCTGTATCCTGTTACATACAACGAATTTTCGCTATTATCATATCATAATACCGGAGAAATCCAGTCGATTATGTTTTCTTTCAATTCTACACTAACTTGCGCGGGCGTACAACACGCGCGGGCTGTGTCCCTCAGGGCAGTTGCAACCTCGCGGATCACGACTGTGAGCGCTTCAGTTTCCTTTCATCCCAGCGATCAATCAGGATGCGGCGGATTGTTGAAAAATTAATGAAGATACGATTGCCGAACGCAAAGACAGCCGCCAGATTCAACGGCAGATTGAGCTGATCGCCCAAAGCGGCCAGCGCGACCGCGATCGCGCTGTTTCCAATGAATCCGGAAATAAACAGCCGGGCATTGAATCGGTTCTGCAGCGTTGCCGTCAACGCGCCGATGATGGAGTCGAGCGCTGCGAGAATACCGACAGCGACATAAGCGGAATAGGCTGACGGGATGTCAAAATTGAGCAAAAGGCCTATGATCAGGCCCAATATCAGTCCGATTAGCGGTATCATCCGGTGTCCTCCCAGTTTTTGGTCATGTCATCCTGTTCAGTCTGGTTTAAAGGTTTTTCGCCCACCTGTCAAGTCAAGAATACCTTTGCCCCGATTCTCAAGGACTCCCTGTTCAATCGCGAATCTCAGCCAGATCATATCTTCGGAAAGCTGCTGGCTGATTTCTGCCAGAACCGTCACTTCTTGCGCGGTCTTCGGCAGAACAAGGGTCAGATAGATCCGCTGGTGGCCCAGAGGCCGGATACTCTTGACAGACGACAACAGCTGCTGCGGTGTACGGCTGTCGCGATCCGCTTCAATTATAGCACCCATCATCGTAATCGCGCTATTGAGGGCCGCCGGAACATGGGCGGTCAGCGGAGCACCCAGTTGAAGGGATGTCAGATGAACGCCTTCGATCAGGGGAATATCTTCAGGCACCTCCCGCCAGATCCGGATGGCGATACCTTCTTTATCGATCATGACACTGCCGTCAGGAATCGCCAGATAGGCCACTTCGACGCGTTCTGCCACCTCAAGATCAATCTGGCCGGGATAGTGCAGGGTCACTCGGCAGCTCTCGACTTCCGGCAGGGCGGCAACAGCTGCTTCCACCGACTGATAACGCAGTTGACGCAGATGGGTCAGACTGCCGCCGAGTCCGTGGAACAGATGCTGTCCGCTGATCAGGCCGCTCGATTCGATGATCTCAGCTTCACTGAGGCGCCTCAGGCCGCTGACTTCCATCGTATGGAGACGAAGTGGCGGCAGCTGCCAGATGAGCAGTGAAATTGCGATCAACACGAGCAGCATCAGGCTGAGGCGTGTCAGGTGGTGTCGGAATTTCCGGCGGGGCTGCTTCATGGCGTCAGTC
>RZZF01000268.1 GCA_009929975.1 Clostridia bacterium | reverse complement strand
GCATAGCGCTGGGCGGTCACATGTTTAGAGTGGAGTGTATCGCGCTCAAGGCAGAGCAGCTCGAGCTCGCGGTGGGCCGCGTAGAGCACGGTTCCGGCCGGCGTCTCATAAACGCCGCGTGATTTCATGCCGACCAGGCGGTTCTCGACCATGTCGGCGATGCCGACGCCGTTGGCTCCGGCGACCTGGTTCAGAGCTTCAACCAGCGCGACCGGCGCCAGCTTCTCCCCGTTCAGAGCGACCGGGATCCCCTGTTCGAACTGCAGCTCGAGATAGGTCGGCTGGTCCGGGGCTTTTTCCGGTGAGACCATCATCTCGAGGAGTTTATCATAATTCGGTTCATTGGCCGGGTTTTCCAGATCCATCCCTTCATGGCTGAGATGCCACAGGTTCTGGTCCTTGGAATAGTTGTTCTCCTTGGTCACCGGCACTGGAATGCCGCGTTCGTTGGCGTACTCCAGCTCCTCGTCGCGTGAGCGGATATCCCAGATGCGCCAGGGCGCGATGATCTTCATCTCCGGTGCCAGCGCTTTGATCGTCAGTTCGAAACGGACCTGGTCATTGCCTTTGCCGGTGCAGCCGTGAGCAATCGCCGTACAGCCTTCCCGTTTGGCGATCTCGACCATCCGCTTGGCGATGATCGGGCGGGCAAAGGACGTGCCGAGCAGATACTTGCCCTCATAGATCGCATGCGCCTTGAGCGTCGGCCAGATATAGTCGGTGATGAACTCCTCGGCGATATCCTCAACATAGCAGGCGGACGCGCCGCATTTGAGTGCTTTGTCGATCAGGGCCTGATGGTCGAGCGCGATACCGACTTCACCGGCCATGGCGATGACCTCGCAGTCGTAATGCTCGAGCAGCCAGGGAATGATGATCGAGGTATCCAGTCCTCCAGAGTAGGCCAACAGTATTTTTTCCTTTGCCATTTCGAACCTCCCGTGCATCTGAATTGATGCATATTTATTTACTCAACAGCAATATTTCATCTGATTATACGCTTGTCCATTGCGGATGTCAAAGATATTATGTATATTAATTTACATATTTGTATATTTATTCATTAAAATCATCATCGATGTTCGGATCGAGCCGGTGGGCCATTTCCTGCCACTTGCGCATGTCGTCATCGAGCCCGATCATCCGGTAAAGCAGCGCTTTGCCCTGGCAGGCTTCAGCATTGCGCGGGTCGAGTTTGAGCGCTTCGTCATAACAGAGCAGCGCGTCATCGAATTCGCAGAGCTGGGTCAGGGCATTGCCCTTGCCGACCCAGGCCGGCACATAGTCCGGCCACAGGCCGATCGCCTGGGCAAAGGTCTCCTCCGCTTCATTGAACTCGCTGCGGTGATAATGGATGACGCCCTTATTGCAGATCGCGTCGACATAATCCGGCGACAGGGTCAGGGCGCGGTCAACCAGATCGATCGACGCCTCATCCTCGCCCTGCAGATGCAAAATCCAGGATAGTTCGTTCAACGCGAAAGGATTTTCCGGATCCAGCTCCAGCGCGCGGCTGAGGCGGTGCTGGGCCTGATCTTCACGGCCGAGCCGGTTGGCCGCCATACCGTAGATGACCCAGAGCGCGGCGGCCTGGTCGTCTATCGCCAGACCGCGGCGACAGATCCGTTCACAGTCATGCAGGTAGCCGGCGGCAAAAAGCAGGTCGGCCATCTCATAGTACAGCTCGATGTCCTCCGGATAGCGGCGCAGCAGTGACTGGAAAGCGGTCATCGCGGCGTTGTCACGGCCCAGCATCGATAAGCAGCGGGCCCGGCCGCGCTGGGCATCGAAGCGCTGTGGATCACGCTGCAGGACCTGGTCGAAATCAGTCAGCGCGGCCTGGTAATCGCCGAGCTGCAGGTGGACAAAGGCGCGGGCCATGAAACTGCCGGCCTGCTGCGGCGCGACCTTGATCGCCCGTTCGGCGTCATGCGCGGCCGCCGCGTAGTCGCCCTTGAGAAAATTCAGATTGGAGCGAAGCGCGTAGCCGGCACCATCATCGGAGAAGTGCTCGATCAACTGCTCGCAGGCCGCCAGGCTGAGATCGAATCGTCCGACCCGCCGTGTGATGCGCGCCTGGGTCAGGAGCAGTTCATAGGACAGCGGATACAGCCGCAATCCGCGCACCAGCCAGATCAGGGCATCATCCATCCGCTCAGCCTGCTCCAGGCTGAGGATCGTCTCGAGCAGATAGGCCGTGCCGATGCGCAGGAACGGCAGCGGCGACTGCAGCTGGGTCCAGGTTTCGGCCACGCTGACCAGCCGTTCCGGCAGGCCGCTCTGGCGGGCTTCACTGAAGCGCCAGACCAGGCGGAGCGTCGCGAGCAGACGTTCCGGAATCCCGTCACGGCGCGACTGCTGGAAATCACGTTTCGCCTGTTGAATGATCGCGTCGTCCCATTCATCCATCCCGGCGGCGACATAATAGCGCAGCACCGGCAGCCAGCGCCGGGCCAGGCGCAGATCCTGCCGTTCGAGCAGGCGCTGCGGCAGTGTACCGCGCGAACGCCAGAACGACTGGCTGCCGGCCTGACGCTCCATCGCTTCCGCCAGATCACGCAGCCCTTCGGGGGTGGCAACGGTATGGTATCGCTTCTGCTTGCGATCCGTTTCCACCGGAAACATCTTTTGAAGCTGGGAGAACTCCAGTTCCTTGAACAGCACGCCCAGGTCGGCGGCATCCGGGGCCGTGGTGCGAAATTGTTCGGCATCGAACTCCACCGGGGCGTCGGTGTGGATTTCCACCAGCCTGCGGCTCAACCAGGCCTGGTCTTTGAACGTTTCCAGCTTCTCGCGCTGCTTGGCCGAGGCCACGGCGTCCAGGTGGGCATAGAGGGTTTCCATGGAGC
>RZZF01000267.1 GCA_009929975.1 Clostridia bacterium | reverse complement strand
CGTCTGCATGAAATCAAGCAGCGGGCGGACGATCCGATTGATCATTTCAAATTTCGCGGACAAGATGCCCAGCGGAATACCGATCAATAATGAGATCAGCGTGGACGTCAGGACAAGGGCCAGTGTGTCGACGGTTTCAGGCCATAGATCCATGCTGGCGATCAGCAAAATGCCGACTGCACTGAAAATCGCCATGCCACGACCGGCGAGAAACCAGGCCGCGACCGCGACAATGATCATGACCACCCAGAAGGGCGGAGCAGACAGAATCCATTCCAGACCGGAAATGACGGCATCGATGCCCTCACGGATCGCGTCAAACACCTCACGCAGCTCTTCACTGAGAAAACTTATAATTTTATCGAAAACATCACCGATGGGTAACTGTATCATCGTTATACTTCCTCCCGTCCAGTATTGAGCGCGCCCAGGATGGTGCTGCGCACAATCACGCCGAGCAGACGCTCTTTTTCATCAATGACGGTCAGCGGGGTCGACTCATTGACCGTCAAGCTGATCAGCTCATCCAGACTGCTGTCCGGCGCGACATGATTAAGCAACGACGCGTCGGCGATGTCAGCCAGTGTCTGATTAGGCCGGTCGATCGCCTGGCGGATGCTGTCAACCGTGACCAGTCCGATCGGACGGCGGCCTTCATCGGACAGCACGATCAGGCGGTCCAGGCCGTGGCGGCGCATTTCCTTCAGGGCGAAACGGGGACCCTGCGACGCACGGACGGTGCTTTGCGGACGAATCATGATGTCGCGTGCCGTGAGAATCTTGCTGCGGTCAACCCCTTGTACAAAGCGGCGGACATAGTCATCTGCCGGATGGCTGAGGATTTCTTCCGGTGTGCCGATCTGAGCGGTCCGACCATCTTTCATGATCATGATCCGGTCACCCAGCTTGAGTGCTTCATCCAGGTCATGGGTAATGAACAGGATGGTTTTCTTCATTTTACGCTGCAGGTCGAGCAGTTCATCCTGCATGTCATTGCGGATCAGGGGGTCCAGTGCGCTGAATGCCTCATCCATCAACAGAATTTCCGGATCATTCGCCAGGGCTCTGGCCAGACCGACACGCTGTTTCATGCCGCCGCTCAGTTCATCGGGCAATGCGTTCTCATAACCGGCCAGTCCGACCAGCTCAAGCGCCTCAATCGCCTTTTGCCGGCGTTCTTCTCGGCCGATGCCCCGAATCTCAAGGCCATATTCAGTATTGGCAAGAATCGTCCGGTTGGGCAGCAGGGCAAAATTCTGGAAGACCATGCCGAGACTGCTGCGGCGCAGAGTGAGGAGATCTTTCTTGTTCATCTTGAGAATGTCATGTCCGTTGATTTTGATTGATCCGCTGGTCGGTTCAATCAGGCGGTTGATACAGCGTACCAGCGTTGACTTGCCGCTGCCTGACAACCCCATGATGACAAATGTCTCACCTTCGCGAACTTCGAAACTGGCATCGTCGATCCCGATGGTCGCACCGGTCCTGGCGAGTATTTCATCTTTACCGAGTCCCTTGTGAACCATCTGCAGTGCTCTGCGCTGCTGTTGTCCAAAAATCTTATACAAATTTTCTACTATGATTTTATTCATTAATTAACACACTTCCTCCATCCATCACAACATTGATTATTTTCGAATTCAAACATCTATAGAGGCTAACATAAAACCGCTTTTCATGCAAACCGAGCTGTTTTTTCCACTTATCACGTTAATCAAAATCGCATAATTCATAAATGAAAAATTCATTTAATAAGTGAATATAATAGCAATAAACAGTCGATTGAAATATGAGATTAATTGCCAATCAATCTATGCGTGCTTCATATTATGGATAATAATGATTAAAAATGAAAATAATAGTATAAAAAGATCAATATGACTGAAATAATGATTGAGCTGAGAGCTAAACCGAAATTGCAATATAATGACGAAAAATCGCAGAATATGAGACCAGGTCTGTGCACAATGCCGATTGATTGATGAGCGGGAAGGTGAATGGGAAATGTCAAGAACAAGACCGTATCTTTTCACCGACCAGAACAATATATAATAATATAAAGAAATAAAAAAGCAGAGAGACTTTGACTGGAATCTCCCTGCTTTCTATCGTGCTGCGGTCAGTGACGTGAATCAGCACGTTTCAGACAAAGCCGGATATAGTCAGTTTTATTTTCTCGTCAGTTCAAAGACCTGAAGTTGCCGCTCGCCGGCCTCAGTTTCTTTCAGGAAAGTGTATCTGGCGCTGTACCCTGCGGACCCGATTTCAACGGTCCGTGTAACCGTCGTGCTGCCGTTCTTATCAATCCGCTCATAGCGTGAATCGCTCTTTTTATCCAAAACGTATTCCGTGTTGTTAGGGTCTTCATAGCTCTTGAATGTCAGGGAAGGGCCATTATAGTGGAGCCAGACATTGCCTGACGGCTTCTCACCGGGCTCGTAGGTTGCTTTTTGATCGATTTGCGATAACCCTTCTCCCGGCACGAACCATTCGCTTCGGGCCATATAAGAGGTATAGTCACCGGAAATGCTCTCAAGGATGTCGGATTTGCTGGCCGGCGGCTTGGCTTTGACGGTGATGGTATAGAGCCGTTCGCCGGAATATTCACCGGCATAAGAGCCGGATCCGATGGAAAAGCTGACGATCACGTTGGGCTTGGCACCGCTGAGAAGATCAGCGACATTCTGATACAGCCAGATCTTGTTCGGTGATTCCAGCGCATCATGGTCGGATTCCTGGAAACTGAGCAGGCATTTGCCGTTGTTGTCAAAAGACCGGTACATCGTATCCAGATCGACAGATTGGTTCTCCGGGTAGGCCAGCACGGCAGACCATCCGGAGAATGCTTTCGGATTCGTGTTATCC
>RZZF01000013.1 GCA_009929975.1 Clostridia bacterium | reverse complement strand
CGCCTATGTTCCGGGCTTTTTCCGCGGCGAAATTTATCAGGGGAAGCTGAAGCAGATCTGTGTTCCCGGTCTGAACTGCTATTCCTGCCCTGGTGCGCTCGGAGCCTGTCCGATGGGGGTCCTGCAGAACAGCATTGCCGACCCCTATCAACAGATCAGTTTTTATGTGCTGGGTTTTCTGATCATGGTCGGAGCCGTCATGGGACGATTTGTCTGTGCCTGGCTGTGCCCGTTCGGACTGATCCAGGAATGGCTTCATAAGATTCCCGTTCGTAAATGGAAGCCTGAACGGCGCCCCGCCCTGCACCGGAATCTGACCAGGATGAAATTCGTCATTCTGGCGGTTTTTGTTATTCTTCTGCCCTGGCTGGGCCGGATGCTCAATGGTTACGGCGCTCCCGCATTCTGCAAATATATCTGTCCGTCAGGCACTCTGATGGCCGGCTGGCCATTGGTCGCTGTCAATGACAGTCTGAGAACGCTTGCTGGCTGGCTGTTCAGCTGGAAGTCACTGGTTCTGATCGTCTTGCTGTATCTGTCAACGCGTATCATGCGGCCTTTCTGCCGCTACCTCTGCCCTCTGGGCGCCTTATACGGGCTGTTCAATCGTATCAGCCTTTATCGTGTGACCGTAGACTGGGATCTGTGCACACACTGCGGGGCCTGCACCCGTCAATGCCCGATGGCGGTCCAGGTACCGGAGGACGGAAACACGGTGGAATGTATCCGCTGCGGTGAATGTCAGGCCGTCTGCCCGGTTGATGCGATTCACTGTGGATTCAAGCCGGCCAGTCGTCAGAAGGAGGGCCCGCTTGCGTAGTGTATTTTCTTTTCTCAAACCATACCGCCGCCATCTGGTGATCGGTCCTGCGTTCAAGCTGGCGGAAGCGGTTCTTGAGCTGGCCATGCCGCTGCTGATTGCCTATATGATTGATACCGGCATAGAAAGCCAGGACCGGACGCTGATCTGGCGGCTTGGCCTGTTGGCTTTATTGATGGCCGCGACCGGCCTCGGCTGTGCGACGGTCTGCCAGTATACCGCGTCCCTGGCTTCACAGGGTGTGGGTACGGATCTGCGCCATGCGCTGTTCAGCAAGATCAATCATCTGTCACTGCGTCAGCTGGACCATTTTGGCACCTCCTCGCTCGTTAATCGCCTGACCGGGGATGTCAATTTGCTGCAGCAGGCTGTGGCGATGCTGATCCGCCTGGTTGTCCGCGCACCATTCCTCAGTATCGGCGGACTGATCATGGCGATGACGATTGACCTTCGCCTCTCCCTGATTCTCCTGCTGATTCTGCCTGTTTTTATTCTTATCGTCTACCTGATCATGAGCCGGACGATCCCCATGTACCGCAAGATCCAGCAGGTTGTCGACCGCCTGATGCGGCATATCCTGGAACATCTGACGGGTGTCCGTGTAATCCGTGCCTTCGCCAGGCGCAGCGCGGAAAATAAGCGGTTTGATCTTGAGAATGATCAGGTTGCCGCCTTGCAGATCCGAGTCAGCCGAATATCCAATCTGCTGAATCCGGTCACCGCCCTGATTCTCAACGCGGCGACGATTGCCCTGCTCTGGGTTGGCGCGATCCGTATTGAAGACGGAGCCTTGACCCGGGGCCAGATCATTGCCCTGATCAATTACGTCGGCCAGATTCTGACCGCGCTTCTGGTTGTCGCGAATCTGGTCATTCTCTACACCCGTGCCTATGCTTCAGCCGGCCGCGTCGCTGAAATTCTCGACCTGCCGAATGAAGGTGATTCACTAAAGTCAGAGGAGCGCGTGGTTGAAGATGACAATCAACGGGCAGGGGAAGAACTGCCGCCGGTTGATCCTGATTACTGGCTGCGTTTTGACCGGGTTCAGTTTCAATACCCCGACACCGCGGCACCGATTTTTGATCGTCTGGATTTTACTGTCGGCCGCGGCCGGTCACTGGGGATTATCGGTCCGACCGGCTCCGGGAAGTCAACGCTGGCCTGGCTGCTGCTCCGCCTCTGGCCGCTGACATCCGGACAAATCTGGTTTGACGGCCAGCCGCTTGCCGCGTCTGATCTGACATCTTCTGATCTGAATATCGCGATCGTTCCCCAGAAATCGGTTTTATTCAGCGGGACGATCGCTGAGAACCTGCGGCTGGGCCGGGCGGACGCGACAGACGATGAACTGTGGCAGGCCTTGCGCGTTGCCCAGGCTGAAACGTTTGTCCGCCGGCTGGATGATGGCCTGCACAGCCAGGTGCAACGTGGCGGAGTCAATTTTTCTGGTGGACAGCGACAGCGTCTGGCTGTCGCCAGAGCACTGGTCAGCCGCCCCCGTCTGCTGATCATGGATGACAGCACCAGCGCGCTGGATTATGCGACCGAGGCCGCTTTGCGCCGGGCTCTGGCCGGGTCCGGATCTTTTGCCCGGATGCGGCTGATCATTATTTCCCAGCGTGTCGCCTCCATTCGGCAGACCGATGAGATCGTGATTCTGGATGACGGCCGCCTGGCCGGACAGGGAACACATGATGATCTGCTCAAAGAAAATCGTCTGTACCAGGAAATCTGGCAGTCTCAGCAGAGTAATGGGGAGGTGGTTGGATGAGCGCGCGAAGAAAACTGGCTGATCCGACATTCCGCCGCCTTCTG
Organism: Clostridia bacterium; assembly: GCA_009929975.1. Taxonomy (GTDB): domain Bacteria; phylum Bacillota; class Clostridia; order Saccharofermentanales; family UBA5734; genus SLHU01. The sequence continues at coordinate 10,861 of RZZF01000013.1, read as the reverse complement.
TGGGATATCTCGCAGCAGAAAACCCTGTTTCTTCTGATCATTCTGACCGCGATCATCAGCAATCTGATTGTTCTGTTCGGACCCAGGCTGATCGGTGAAGCGATCGACCAGATGCTCGGACCTGATGAGATACTCTGGCAGCCGTTGCTGAGAATTCTCCTGATTCTCCTGATTCTTTTTGTTTTTGGCAGTATCGCCCAGTGGGGCTTGAACCAGATTACCACCGTTCTGGCAGCCCGGATCGTTCGCGATTACCGGCAGCGTGGCTTCAGCGCGATCAGCCGCCAACCGCTGAGCCGGCTGGATCGGCACAGCCATGGTGATCTTGTCAACCGGTTGACCTATGATCTGGACGCGATCATGGACGGTCTTCTGACCGGCTTGTCCCAGGCCTTCACCGGTCTGGTCACCCTGATCGGCTCACTGATTTTCATGCTCCTGATCGAGCCGGGCATAACGGTGCTCGTACTCGCCCTCATGCCATTTTCATTCGGAATGGCCGGTCTGATCGCCAACCGGTCGCGCCAGAAATTCCGTGAGCAGTCGGAAATATCCGGCCGGTTGAACGGACTGGCGGAAGAAATGACCGAGCATATGGATGTCGTTCAGGCCTTTCAGGCGCAGAAGCGGCAAGTGGAGCGATATGATCAGATCAACGCTGACCTGTACACGACCGGGCAGAAAGCGCAATTCTATTCTTCAATGACCAACCCGACGACCCGGCTGATCAATCACATCGCCTATGTCTCAGTCGCCCTGCTGTCCAGTCTGATGGCCATCAGAGGCAGGCTCTCAATCGGACAACTGGCCAGCTTTCTCGGATATGTCAGCCAGTTTGCCCGGCCGATTAATGAGATTACCGGAATGGCGGCCCAGCTCCAGTCGGCGATCGCCTCCGCCCGTCGTGTCTATGATCTGATCGATATGGAACCGGAACAGGATGACTGTGGCCTGCCGCTTCTGCAGGTGACTGATGGCCATATCCGGTTCGGTAATGTCACATTCTCGTATCACCCCGGCCAGCAGCTGATCCGGAATCTCAATCTCGATATCCGGGCCGGCCAGATGGTCGCCATCGTTGGACCGACCGGTGCCGGCAAAACGACACTGGTCAATCTGCTGATGCGGTTTTATGAGCTCAATGACGGTCAAATTCAGATCGACGGACAGGATATCAGTGCGGTCAACCGTGACAGCCTGCGTACGTCGTTCGGGATGGTCCTGCAGGATTCCTGGCTGTTCACCGGCAGTGTCCGTGATAATATCGCTTTCGGCCGTCCGGACGCCAGCCTGGCTGATATCGAGGCCGCGGCGATTGCCTCACACGCGCATGCGTTTATCCGCCGTCTGCCGGATGGCTATGACACCTGGATCGGCCGCGGCCACACTCATCTTTCCCAGGGTCAGCAGCAGCTCCTGACAATCGCCAGGGCGTTCCTGGTCGCGCCGCCCCTGTTGATCCTCGACGAAGCAACCTCAAGTGTCGATACCCATACGGAAGTGCAGATCCAGATGGCCCTGCGCCGGCTGATGCAGGGGAAAACGAGTTTTATCATCGCCCACCGGCTGTCAACGATCCGGGAGGCGGATCTGATCCTGGTCATGCGTGACGGCCAGGTGATTGAACAGGGCCGTCATGAAACACTGATGGCCGGTGACACCTTCTACCGCAAATTGCTGCAGAGCCAGTTCGCCGGACAGGATATGATATGATGGAAACAGACATCAACCGCGGCTTGCCCCGGGGAAACCGCGGGCAGCACGATATAACCAGTTTAGAGGGGTGAAATCAATGAGAACAGACGTCAAGGCATTCGGCTTTACGCGGGATGGCCGCCAGGTTCACAGTTATACTCTGACGCAGGACAACGGAACCTTCTGTACCCTGTTATCTTATGGCGCGACGCTGCAGCGGCTGATGATGCCGGACCGCGACGGGCTGATTCAGGATATCGTTCTCGGATATGAAACACTGGAAGAATATGAAAAAACCGGCAATCCATATTTCGGCGCGACAATCGGCCGATATGCCAATCGCATTAACCAGGCCCGGTTTAAGCTGGACGGAACGGTTTACCAACTGGCAAAAAATGACGGAGACCATCATCTGCATGGCGGGCTTCGCGGGTTCGACAAGGTTGTCTGGCGCGGCGAGGCCTACATCAGTGACGCGGGACCGTCAGTCCGCTTTTTTTACTACAGTGAGGATGGCCAGGAAAATTATCCGGGGAATCTTGATGCCCAGGTGACATTTACCCTGACAGCCGACCAGCGGCTGATTCTTCAATATACCGCAGTGGCCGATCAGACAACGATTATCAATCTGACGAACCACAGCTATTTTAATCTGGCCGGGCAGGGAAGCGGCAGTATTTTGAACCACCAGTTGAAACTGGCGGCCGATCATTACACTGAAATTACTCCTGAATGCATTCCGACAGGTGAGATCAAGCCTGTCAGCGGGACCGCGCTTGACTTTCGCGAGATGAAGACGATCGGTCAGGATATTGAGAGGAACGAGGCGACACTGGTGGCCGGTCAGGGCTATGACCACAATTTTGTTCTGCGCGACACGAGCGATCGGCTGCATCCCTGTGCTGAAGTGAATGAACCACATCTTGGCCGTATCATGACCGTGGAAACCACCTTGCCAGGTGTTCAACTGTATACCGGCAACATGATGCAGCCGGATCATGGCAAGGAGGGTGTCCGCTACGATCGCCGCGACGCGCTGTGTCTGGAAACCCAGCTGTTTCCGGATTCACCGAACCACAGCCATTTCCCCAGTGCGGTGTTTGAGGCCGGACAGCCGTTCCACCATCAGACGGTTTACCGCTTTAAAACAGACCGGGACTGAGAACCCTGAGGAATTCTCAGCCTCGTATGATCTTGATTGAACTCTGGAGCCGGTTACTTCTGTGACCGGCTCCAACTGTCCCGCAGCGAGACCGAGCGGTTGAAGACCAGCTGATCCGGCCGGCTGTCTTTGCTGTCGAGGCAGAAATAGCCAAGCCTCAGGAACTGGAACGCTTTCGGAGGCGTCAAACCGGCCAGTGAGGCTTCAACCTGGCAGCCGGTCCGTACCGTCAGGGATTCAGGGTTCAGGTGTTCGATGAACTGCGACTCGGAATCATCCGGATCAGCAGCGGAAAACAGATTGTCGTACAGGCGGACCTCAGCCGGGATCGCGTTGAGGGTATCGACCCAGTGGATGGTGCCCTTGATTCGTCTGCCGTCCGGTGTATTGCCGCCGCGGGTAGCCGGATCGTATTCAGCATGAACCGCGGTGATCTGACCCTGTTCATCTTTGTCACACCCTGTACAGCGAATGACATAAGCCGTTTTGAGACGGACTTCCTGACCTGGGAACAGACGGAAATAACCCTTGAATTTCTCTTCACGGAAGTCATCGCGCTCAATCCACAATTCGCGTGAGAAAGTGACGGTACGGGTGCCGTCTTCAGGCGATTCCGGGTTGTTCTCTATCTCAAACGTCTCGCTCTTGCCTTCAGGATAGTTGTCGATGATCAGACGGATCGGATCAATGACGGCCATCACCCGCTGCGCGGTTGAGTTCAGGTCCTCCCGCAGACAATGTTCAAGAAAGGCATAGTCGACGGTGCTGTTGACTTTCGAAACACCGATCCGTTCACAGAAACTGCGCACAGAAGCGGGAGTAAAGCCGCGGCGGCGCAGGCCGCTGAGCGTCGGCAGACGCGGGTCATCCCAGCCATCGACGATTTTTTCTTCTACGAGATAGCGCAGCCGGCGCTTGCTCATGACGGTATGGGTCAGGTTGAGCCGGGCAAACTCGATCTGGCGCGGCCGCGCCGGACCGTCGATATGGTCGATGATCCAGTCATACAGCGGCCGGTGATCTTCAAACTCCAGCGAGCAAAGTGAATGCGTGATGCCTTCCATCGCGTCTTCGATCGGATGGGCAAAATCATACATCGGATAGATGCACCAGCGATCGCCCGTCCGGTGATGGTTCGCCCGGCTGATCCGGTAGATCACCGGATCGCGCATGTTCATGTTGCCTGAACTCATATCAATGCGGGCACGCAGCGTCATCGCGCCGTCAGGAAATTCGCCCGCCCGCATCCGATGGAACAGATCAAGGCTTTCCGCGGCTGGACGATCACGCCATGGACTTTCGCTGCCGGGTGTTGTCAGCGTCCCGCGCGTCTGGCGGATCTGCTCCGATGTCAGTTCGCAGACATAAGCCAGATTTTTTTCAATCAGGCGGCAGGCAAACTCATACATCTGAGGGAAATAGTCCGACGCGTAGTAGAAGCGGTCTTCCCAGTCATAACCGAGCCAGTGGATATCTTCTTTGATCGAGTCCACATATTCCGTGTCTTCTTTGCTGGGATTGGTATCGTCCATACGCAGATTGCACAGACCCTGAAATTTCTCCGCTGTTGAGAAATTGATCACGATGGCCTTGGCATGGCCGATATGGAGATAGCCATTCGGCTCAGGCGGGAAGCGTGTATGGACCTGCTGTCCGGCAAAACGGCCGCCTGCAGCCAGATCACGGATGATTTCATCATGGATGAAATGACCGGCAACCGGTTCATTTGTCGCATCGGCCGGCAGATCAGCCGGCCGGCTGTTAACATCACTCATGGTTTTCTCCTTTAATGCTCACCGGTTGACACCGGCTGAATGGTACAGGACAGGACGCGGGATTCACTCAGCCTGCGGCAGGCTCTGCAGAAACCGGCAGACTGCCCGGATGCGTTTCAGGGACTCCTCCTGACCGAGCAGAAGCAGAACTTCGATCGCGCCGCCGGGTGTGACGGCTTGCCGGGCGATCGCGATTCTGACCGGCCACATGATCTGGCCATTCTTGACTGACATCGCTTCAGCCATGCCGGTCAGGAGCGCGTGCAGGTCATCTCTGGTCCAATGCTCCAGCGCTTCCAGGCGGGCCAGTGCCAGCGGCAGAATCTGCCGGGTGGTTTCCAGTGTTGATTTGCTTTTTTTATTGACATAGAGTTCCGGATCAATCGGAGCGGCTTCAGCGAGAAAGTGAATCATATCGGGAATGTCACTGAGGCGGCTGACCCGTGGCTGGAGCAGTTCTGCCAGCAGACGGGCCGGCTCGGGCGCCAGCGGGCCGCAGACCTGGCTGAACCAGGGCTCACTGAATCTGAGAAAGGTATCTGGTGTCATCTGCCGGATATACTCGCCATTGAACCAGGCCAGTTTCTGATAATCAAACACGGAAGGCGATTTGCTGATCCGATTCACGGAAAAATGTTCACAAAGCGCTTCCAATGTAAACAGTTCGCGGTTGTCGGGCGGGCTCCAGCCGAGCAGCGCGATGTAGTTGATAATCGCTTCTGGCAGATACCCCTCAGCCGTCAGATCGGAAAAACTGACGGCCCCATGTCGCTTACTCAGTTTGCGTCCGTCATCACCGACGATCAGCGGCAGGTGGACATAGACCGGAGGCTGCCAGCCGAAGGCTGAATACAGGAGATTGTATTTCGGCGTGGAGGAGAGGTATTCTGACCCGCGGACAACATGTGTGATGGCCATGGTATGATCATCAATCACATTGGCGAAATTATACGTCGGGTAGCCATCAGATTTGAGCAGTACCTGGTCTTCCAGCTCACTGTTCTCCACTGTAATCTGGCCGAAGACCGCGTCCGTAAAGGTCGTCTGGCCGGTCAGGGGCATTTTCTGACGGATGACAAAGGGCGTTCCGGCGGCCAGGCGCGTCTCGATATCCGCCGGAGAAAGATCCCGGCAGCGGCGGTCATATCCCCCGCCGACCTGCCCTGAGGCTTCCTGTTCGCGGCGCAGATTCTCCAGCCGTTCCTGTGAACAGAAACAGCGGTAGGCATGGCCTGAATCAATCAGCTGCTGTGCGTATTCCGGATAGAGTGACAGACGCTCGCTCTGGACATACGGAGCATATGGTCCGCCGACATCAGGTCCTTCATCGTGCTGCAGACCGACATCCGCCAATGTCTGGAAGATTCGCTGCAGCGCACCTTCAACCTGCCGTTTCTGGTCGGTATCTTCGATACGCAGAATGAAACGGCCGCCGGCGGAACGGGCGATCAGATATTCATACAACGCGGTCCGGAGATTGCCAACATGCATAAAGCCGGTCGGGCTTGGCGCGAAGCGGGTTCTGACATGATCATGATTCATAACGGTTCCATCCTGTTTCCGGGGGTCTGAACCAGACGTCCGGATGATTCGTTCACAAAAAATCCGTATTTGGTAAACAGATAATATGATACCATATAAAGGCCTGTTTTGACAGACGGAGCCATCGTTTCCGCTGTGATCCGCAGGCTGCCGCCCCACCTGTCAGGAGAGACTATGTTTGGTTATGTCCGACCACTGAAATCTGATCTTCTGGTGAAGGAGTTCAGCTACTACCGTGCCGTCTATTGCGGACTGTGCAAGCAGATCGGCCGCGAATACGGTCAGGCTGCCCGGCTGACGCTGGGCTATGATCTGACCATGCTGGCGGTCCTGCTGCTGTCGCTCAGCGACGAACCCCGTGAGATCCGGCCGGAAACCTGTGTCCTCAATCCGATCCGCAAAAAACCGGTGATGCAGGAACATACGATCCTGTCGGCTTGTGCCGCCCTCTCAGTTATTCTGGTCTGGTATAAGGCATCAGACGATACCTCTGATGGAAAACGCTGGCAGGGCAACGCTGTTCATCTCGCGCTGCGCAGCGCTTATGAAAAAGCGGCCGGTCACTTTGAAACGCTGATTCCCCGGATCGAATCAGAACTGAGAACTCTGGCTGATATTGAAGCCGGACCACCTGATCTCAGCGCGGCTGAGTGTTTCGGACGGCTGCTTGGCGAGATCTTCAGCGCGGCCGTTCAAACGGTGTTCAGCCCGGACCATCCTGCTCGTCAGAGACCAATGATCGACGCGATTTCACTGATCGGGCATGATCTTGGCTGCTGGATCTATCTGGTGGACGCGATTGACGATTGGCAGGAGGATACCGATAATGGGAGATGGAATCCGCTGAGCGGCCGCAGCCGGACGGAAGCCTGTGCGCAGGCATCTGAACGGCTGGAACAGCTTGAACGGTCACTTGACCTTACCGCTGCGCTGCTTCCTTATCAACAGGACAGCGGGATTATTCGTAATATCATCATCGACGGACTGCCTGATATGCGTCGGCAGATCATCGCAGGGACAAAGCCCGGCCGGCTTTAGCCGATCGATTTAAGGAGTCACAGTCATGGCAAAATCACCATATGAAGTCCTGGGCGTGCGTCCGGGTTCAAGTCAGGATGAGATCAAAAAGGCCTATCGCACATTGGTCAAACAATATCATCCGGACAATTATAAAGATCACCCGCTGGAAAGCCTGGCCAAAGAAAAAATGCAGGAAATCAACGAAGCCTATGACCAGCTGACGCTGCCCGGCCGTTCCGGGACCCGTCAAAGTACTGACGCCAATCCGCAGCAGCAACAGCAGCCACCATGGCAGAACTGGCAGCAAACCCCGCCGCGGCATAACTGGAACGATCCGCAAAGCCGCGGACCGTATTATCAGCAGCGTGGTTCCGCGATGGACGATCTGTGCAATACCTTGAGCTGTCTGTGCTGTGCCGATGCCTGCTGCGGCTGCATGGGCGGTGATCTGTGTGGCTGCTGAGAAGCCGGACGGAACCGGCCACCAGCCGAATCCGCCTCTGCGGCAAAAAACATATCGGATCAGCTTCGGCGGTTTGATGACCGCACTGATTATACTTTTTCTCTATCTTGCGGCGGTTTCGCCGGGAATAAATCTGACTTTTTTTGTGATGACCTCGGTCTGTTTGTCTGTCGCTGCAGACCAGATTTCCAGACGGAGTGCCTGGATGGTCCTGCTGTCAGGTGCGGCAGCCGCAGCCGCTTTTTCAGGACTGGCCGCTGTCTGGCCGTTCCTTATTTTTTTCGGTCCCTATCCGCTTTTATCGGGTTGCCTTGAACAGCGATTGTCCAAGCCGTTGGCCTGGCTGTTTCGAGTGATTTATTTCAACTTGGCGGTTCTTTCGGTCGTTTGGATCCTGCAGATCCGACTTGACTTGATCCGGGAACCGCTCGGCTGGTTTTTCTGGCTGCTGCCACTTGGGCTGCAGGCCGGTTTTCTGTTGTATCATTTCAGTCTGGATATTATACTTTCCGCGATTCGGCGGTTATTGTACCGCTGAGATCAGTGGAGTTTCTGCTCAAGACGGATCAGCTGAATCAACCGGGCCAGCCGTGCCACATTGGCGACTGTCTGCCAGGCCATCATGCCGATCAGGAGGGCAAACGCGATCAGAATGAGATAGGTCAGATTCGGGTTGGACTGCATCTGGCTGAGCGCGTGGTCGATCATCGCGATATCAGAGAGGATCTGCTGGTCCGGACCGACATTCACCGTAATCACGGTACCGTCCTTGAGTTCAAAGACCACCTGTCCGACGATCATGCTGCGCTGGATCGGACGCTGATGGGGGCCGAATGAGACGTAGCGGATGGTATCTTTGAGAAAAAGATCCTGAATCGGCCGGACATAATAGGTCGTCTTGCGGTAAAGCAGACCGAATCGTTCTCCGTCAACCGTTTGTTCCTGACCGCCGGTAAACCGTTCGCCGGCGACCGTGAGCGTGTCGGTCATATATGAATTGCCGGTGACTCTGAGAATGGTCAGGATATCATTGATCTGCTGATCAGCGGTTCCACCGACGGTGACCGCGACAACCCCGATATCACCGGCGGTACCGGATATGGTCAGGGATGTCTCACTGCTGCCGGAGCGGTTTGACGCGAACGCGGCCAGGACACTGCCTTCGGACAGTGTCCATAAGTCGCTGATCTGATTTTGCATGGAGATCAGCGGTTGTCCTTCAATAACGACATATTCACTTTCCTTGCTGAGCAGACGGGAAAAATCCGTATCCTGCATGGCGGTCGCAAGTAATTCAGCGGTATCCTGAGCGGTCGAATACTGGCGCAGAGCGGCACGTGTCAGTTCAGGCAGATTATCCGACTGTGAATTGCCCTCCAGCATGGCCTCATCAACATCGAGCTGGCCCGTCACATTGCGGAACACGGTATCAGACATTCCCAGAGACCCGGCCCGTGAATTCATCAATTCAACAAAGTCACTCTCAACGCCGCTGATCTGTTCGGCGATTGCCACGGCCGCTCCGTCTGAATCATAGAACATCAGGCGAAGCAGCAGATATTCAAGCGGATACTTATCACCATTTTCCAGGAGCACGCCATCACCTGGCTCCTGTTCAAGATCCGCGGCCGCCGCGACATTACTGATGGTCACCGGAACATCCATTTCGAGCCGCTCAACCGCGAGAAGCGCGGTCATCAGCTTGGACGACGCTGGAATGTGCATGCGAGAACCCGCGTTTTTCGAGTACAAAAGCCGCATGCGTCCGGTCTCCAGAACGGCCGCGGCCTGAGATGAATTGGTGATCTGAAGATCCGGAAAGGCCGGATTCGCGACGGGCGGTGACACTGACTCGCTGGCTGACACCAGAACCTGGGAAAAAAGCACAGGCAGAAAAAACGCCAGTATCATGACGCTGACAAGCCGTGTGACCCGTTTTCTGCTGACCGCTTTCATCCAACCATCCTCTGCTGTTGATCCGACAGGCCGTTGTGTTGAACAGTAATATATTTTACCATATCACAGGGCAAAAAACATATCACAGATCACCAGCCGGCGGTTGATGGCTGACAATGTCAATCCAGCAGGATTGACGCAAAAAGAAGAGCATTTTCATCAACTTTTGGTTGATCAGGCACTATTATCGTTGGATCTAGCGGTATAATCATTCATAATTTGACGTCATGCTGCTGTGCTGGCGGCCAAAAATACATCCGGGATTGACATAATAAAGCGATGCGACACAAACTCATTATTCATCCAGACCGTTTACCTGAAGGTCCAGTTCTCTATCATCTTTCAGCTGGCCCCATGCGCTATTTGAAGGTGGCTGTCCAGAATCAGCTGGTGATCACATCCGCCGGTTCACTTCCTTCTTATATGTTCATTCTTTCTGGCGCGCCGCTGATCGTAGGCCGTGGTGCCGGCTGCCTATGCCAGTCAAATGAAGCCAGAACGCTGATCACGCTCGATCCCCAATCGCAGTTTGAGGGCATTGATCTGACGATTCAGCACAAGCGCTTTCCACTTCTCTGTCAGATTGTTATTTTTCAGGCAACTTATATGCATCAGATGCTGAAGACGATTCAACCTCAATCGAGGCTGGTGATTCGTGATCAATCAACCGAAATCGGCAGCGCTGCCCGTGATCTGTTGCGGCAGATTGAGCTGGAGCAACAGCAGGCTGCCCCCGGATTCGATTGGATGACCCGGAATATCGCAGCTCAACTGGCGATCCTTCTCATCAGGCAGTCCAATATTGGATATCCGAATTTCCGCGGCTTGACGAATCATCGTGGTCTTCAGCAGAGGATGCCTGAACTTCTGGATTATCTGAAGCAGCACTGTGCCAGACCGCTCAGCCTTCAGGTGATCGCGCAGCGGCTTGGGGTCAATCCGAGCCACTTGAGCCGCTCATTCCGGCAGACATTTCAAATAACGATTCGTGATTACCTGATTGGCTGCCGGCTTGATCTGGCCTGTCAGCTCCTGAAAAACGACAGCCTCCTGATAGGTGATATCGCTCAGCGGTGCGGCTACAAGACAGCCAGCCGCTTTTCAGCCATGTTCCTGAAAGGAACCGGTATGCGCCCGATCGAGTATCGGCGGGCCTGTCTGTCGGCGGCTGAACGGCCCCCTCAACTTGACAGGCCCGGCCAGCTTTTATATGATCATATAAACATACAGGAATACTAAGAATAAACC
>RZZF01000266.1 GCA_009929975.1 Clostridia bacterium | reverse complement strand
CGCCGAAATCGTCCGCTCAATCATCGACCTGGCCCATAAAATCGGCCTGCGGGTGCTGGCCGAGGGTGTTGAGACGCGCGAGCAGTTTGAGTGGCTGATCGAGGCTGGCTGCGATATGGGGCAGGGCTATTATATGGCCCGGCCGGCTGACGCGAACGTGCTGCAGGATCTGCTCGCGGCCAGACGGATTATCAGAGCGGATCAACCGGTCGAGTGATGGTTGACGAGTAAAAGACCGGCTGCTGGAGCCGGTCTGAGAGCACATGATGTGAGTGGTAAATCGGATCAGACAGCCTTCGCGGTGGCTGTCTTTTTTTGTTTCGGTCCACTGTGGTCGCCCGTGGTCAGGTTCTTGATCCAGCGGAAGCGGTTGACCTTGACCACCGCGACGCCGCATTTGAGAATCTGGTCCGCTTTGAGAATGGCGAAGACAACGACCGGCGAGGCCTCGAAGACAAACGCGGCGAGAAAGGCCGACGGCATGATCACGATCCAGATCCAGAACAAATCGTTGAGCAGCACGAAATGGGTCGCGCCGCCGGCCCGGACGATGCCGGTCAGGGTTGACATCTGGTACGAGGTGCCGACGATCATGATCGAAAGGACGGTCAGCAGATGGCGGGCCATCACCAGGGTGTCCGGCTCCAGATCATAGAGCGAGAGGATCGGCAGCCGCAGCGCGAACATGACCAGTCCGGTCAGCACACCGACAACGAGGAAGACCCCCTGCAGAGTGCGCGCGTATTGCTTGACCTTCTCAATGTCGCCGGAACCGACGGCCTGGCCGATGATCACGGCCGACGCGCCGGCCGTGCCGTAGACGGCGACGCCGATGATCGAGAAGATGACATTGGCGATGCTGACGGATGCCAGCGCGGGGGCGCCGAGACGGCCGATAATCGCGCCCTGGACCGCGATGTTGATGCCCCAGGTGATATCGCCGATGACGACCGGCAGGCCGTAGCGGACAAAGCGGCGGGTCAGATCGCTGTCGCGCCAGAGCAGGTTTTTCAGGCGCAGGCGCAGCTTCTGGTCAACGAAAACAACATAGTAGAGAATCGCCGTGGTTTCCGCGATCCGGGCGGCCAGAGTGGCGATCGCCGCGCCGCGCAGGCCGAGGGCGGGAAAACCGAGGTTGCCGAAGATGAGCAGCCAGTTGAGCGAGACATTGACCGCAAGGGTGACCAGGGAAAGATAGAAGGCGATCTTGACCGTTTCGACACAGCGCATCGCCGCGATGAGGATCTGGGTCAGACAGAAGAACAGGTAGGACCAGCGGACGATCGAGAGGAAGGGCAGGGCGGCCTCGATAACCGCTTCCTCATCGGTAAACAGGCGCAGGATCTGGCGCGGCCAGAACACCGTGGCCAACAGGACCATCGCCGCGGCGGTCAGACCGAAGCGCAGCGCGATACCGACAACAGCCTGTGTGCGCTGGCGGTCCTGATTGCCCCAGTACTGCGCGGCCAGCACGATCAGGGCGGCCGAAAGGCCCATGACCAGCATATGCAGGATATTCTGCACCTGATTGCTGACAAAGACCGCCGACAACGACAACTCGCCGAGCTGTCCGACCATCATGTTATCGGCCAGACTGACCGAATAGGTGATCACATTCTGCAGCGCCAGCGGCGCTACCAGCCAGAGCAGCCGCTTATAAAAGGAGATATCCCGGATCATCCACATGCTGATTTATCCTCGTTTCATTTTTGACAATAGTGCAAGTATACACCAGCAGGCCCGGATTGTGAACGGCGGACTCTGTCTGCCGGAAAAGGACAAATGTCAATGACAAATCAGGTGATTAAAGCTGAAACCCTTGCCGCTTCAGGCTTCCCGATTGATTTGAGATAATGGCTGTGATAGTCTGAAAACAGATCAGAACCGAAGGGAACGCCTGGTCCGGCGGATCAGAGCGCTTGACGACACAAGGGAGGGTATCATGGCACAGGAGATTCGAGACACTCGCCTGATCGCGTTCGCGATTCTCGGCTATATTTTCTGCTTTTTCGGCTGGCAGCTGCCGCTCATTCTGGTGGTGGCCTATGCGCTGGCAATCAACAAGGAGCCGGCACTGGGCAAACAGACGCTGCAGGCTCTGTATCTGTACATTGCCTATCAGCTGGTGATCAAGGTGATCGGCTGGTTTTTCACCGGTTTTCTCTGGTTCGCGGATACAATCAGCGCTTATGGCTTCTACGGCTTTCTGGGCGATGCCCACGGTGTAATCGTCGTACTGCTCGGACTGGCGCTGCTCCTGCTCGTCCTCCTGGCGATTCTCCGCCTGATGAAAAAGCAGGCCTGCCATCTGCCGATCGTCGGGCATCTGGCCGATCTGACCCTGGGTCTGGCCACACCGAAAGCCAAACCGGCTCCAGCCTATCAGGCCCCTTATACACCGCCTGCGGCCCCGGTTGCTCCGACCCAGCCTGCGGCTCCGGCCGCCCCGACCGCTCCTGCGGCTCCGGCCCAGCCCGTGGCTCCAGCCGCGCCTGCTACCCCGGCTGCCCCGGCTACGCCGCAAACCGCCGTGCCGTCCGGCCTCTGGACCTGCAGCAACTGTGGTCATGAGAACAAAGGCAAATTCTGTGTCAGCTGCGGCAAACCGCAGAACGGCTGATCAGACGATCAGTCGGCTGGCGCTGACTGAGACAAGTACCAAAAACCCACAGCCGCCAAACCGCGGCAGATTGAGGAGGCTTTTATGTATTGTCCCAGCTGTGGCAAAGCGAATCCTGACGACTCAAAATTCTGTGAGAACTGCGGCGCGACCCTGAATAGCGCTGCCAAACCAGCCGCGCCGGCTCAGCCGGCTTATGTCCCGCCGACACAAGCGCCGTCCGGCTACACGCCGCCGCAGAACCAGTACGCAC
>RZZF01000265.1 GCA_009929975.1 Clostridia bacterium | reverse complement strand
CTGTATTCACTGATGGTCTCATAAGTCATCTCAGAGGCTTTGGCTTCACCCTGAAGTATTTTAGCTGCCATCAGGCCGGTTTCCTGACCGAGCTTGAAGTAATCAATTCCCGCCGCGGCGACACAGCCGATCTTGACCTGTTCGACTTCGCTGCCATACACCGGAATTCCGGCTTCGTTGGTTTTCTCCAGCACGGAAGAGAGCACCCCGACGACGTTGTTATCGGTCAGATTGGAAAAACAATCAACATTTTTAGCGATCAGGGTATCGGTGGCCTGTGTCACTTCGGATTGGGCTGTCACACCGAGTGCTTCAATGGTAAAGCCGAAATCGCCGGCCTTTTCCTGATATTCAGCGATGGCTGACACTGAATTAAGTTCGCTGGTTGTGTAGAGAATGCCGATGACCGTTGCATCCGGCTGCATCTTGCGGATCAGGCCGAGCTGTTCCTCAACAGGCAGCTTGTCGCTGGTTCCGGTTACATTGCCGCTGTCCAGCTTGGCTTCCACCGGATCGGTGATGGCCGTGAAGATGACCGGGATGTCCTTATCTTCAGCCGCCGCGTAGGCCGCTGTCGCAGACGGTGTCGCGATCGCGCACATCAGGTCAACATTGTTGGCGGAGAAGTTCTGAGCGATCTGGGTCGCGATGGCCGGATCAAAACCGGCGTTCTGGTAGTTGACGGTAAAGTCTTCATCTTCAGTCAGACCGGCATCGGCCAGCCCCTGCAGAAAGCCTTCACGGCAGTTATCGAGCGAGGCGTGCTCGCCGAACTGGGAAATGCCGATGGTCTTGATTCCGTCGTCGTTCTGGCAGCCAGCCGCGAAAACCGCGATCAGTGCGGTGATAAGCAGAAGAGCGATGATCTTTTTCATTATGGTATCCTCACTTTATTTTCGTTCATGACGTTGTCATGGATCAGGCCAATTGAATCATTAAGGTCATTTGCCTTGGCGTCGCCATCGTCTGCTCAGTCGTATCATGGTCATTCTCTCCTTTTTTCGGTAGCCGGTTGGTATAAGCTGCCATACGGTCCGGACAAATAAAAAAGCCCTGCCCCATCATGCTATGGGACAAGACTGTCGTCCTGCGGTACCACCCAAATTGATAGTCCTGAGACTACCCACTTGTCTTCCGCACCACCATGCGGACCGCTCTGATAACGGACACGGATCCCGTCAGCCTTACTGCATCGAATATACCGATTTTGGGCTGCCCTCATGAGTCCATTCACTCAGCGTCTGCCTGCCGCGATCACACCCTCCGCGACTCTCTGTAAAGTGACCTTCCAAGCTACTCTTCTCAATCAAAGGTTTGATTTATGCTTCTACTGCCGGATTCTACTCACATATGGAACAAATGTCAAGTCGTGATGTGATACGATATCTACAGAGTCAGATCCGATGATCGGAGGGTTCACCATGGAACTGTCACTTAAACCGGATTTCGAGACGGTCAGGCAGCGTTATGACGCGTTCTGGCACCAGGAGATCATCGACCGTGCCCCGGTCAATCTCATTCTATCGGGATCGCTGGATCGTCCTTTGCCGGTCAAAACCTATGCCACGCATCAGGAACGGTGGCTGGATATTGAGTTTCGTGCTGAACGCCTGGATATCGAGATGCGCAGTCAGGTTTATCTAGCCGATGCCCTGCCCGTCGCCTGGCCGAATATGGGACCGGAAATTTTCAGCGCCTGGTGCGGCTGCGGCTACCAATATGGTGAGACAACCACCTGGAGTACGCCCTGCGTTGAGGATTGGCAGCGTGATGGCGATCAGGCGGTCTTCCGGGCGGATCACCCGCTATTTCGCAAAACAATTGAATTCACCCGCCGGCTGATCGACCTGGGACGGGGCGACTATATTGTCGGGCTGACGGACTTTCATCCCGGAGGCGATCATCTGGCGGCCCTGCGTGATCCGCAGACCCTGGCCATCGATCTGCTCGATCAGCCGGACGCGGTCAAGGCAAAACTCGCGACGGTCAACCGGGAGTATTTTTCCGCCTATGATACGTTCTATCATCTCCTGCGTGAAGCGGGAATGCCGATCAGTTCATGGATACCGCTCATTCATGATCAGCGCTACTACATACCGTCCAACGATTTTTCCTGCATGATCAGCAATGAGATGTTCTGTGAGTTCTTCCTGCCCGGACTGATTGAGGAATGCCGTTTCTATGACCGCTCGATCTATCATCTGGACGGACCCGGCGCGCTGCGCCATCTGGATACGATTCTGGATATTCCTGAACTCGATGCCGTGCAATGGGTCTGTGGTGCGGGCAATGAAGGCTATCACCGCTGGGTCAATGTCTATCAGAAGATTCAGCGGAAGAAGAAAAGCCTGATGCTGATTGATGTCACCCTGGATGAACTGCCGCTGATTTTTGAGACCCTCCGGCCGGAGGGCGTCTGGTTTTCCGGCATCAGAGGTATTCATGACAAAGAGACCGCGCAAGCCGTGATCAGACGGATTGAACAGTGGCGCTGATGAACCGGTGCCGGCCAGCCTAGGCGCGCGATTTTCGTGTCTGCTGAAAAATGAGAAACAGGCCGAGCAGACTGAGCGCGGATCCTCCGATCAGCAGGACCAGGCGTGTCTGTGCCTGTGCGCCAGGTAAAACTGCCTGTGCCGGCTGGGCCGGATCATACTGGACCGTCCGCAATGTACCGATACTGGCCGGATTGGTTGATGAAATGGTCGAAACAATCTGGAAACGGCTGCCATCAACCTGATATTCGACAATCTCAGCGTATCGGGTGATCGGGTTATCCTGGCTGTCGCGGCCGGCGACTTCCTGATGACCGGTCACCTGTCCCTGAACCGTTTCATAGCCGGAGGATGCCTTTTTCTGCTGATTCATGCTGATGACAGAATAACCCAGTACGGCC
>RZZF01000264.1 GCA_009929975.1 Clostridia bacterium | reverse complement strand
CAGCAGGACCATGAGGATGACACCGGCCGATACAATGGAGACCATGCCGAAGCTGTCTTTTTCTGAGGCCTTGCTGTCCCGTTTCATGGCGGAAATACCAAGCGACAAAGCGAAAATGAACGGAACCGCAAAGGCCCCGGTGGTCGCGCCGGACGCGTCAAACGCGATCGCGGTAAAAATATCTGAAGTAAAAATCACAAGAATGAAGATCAGCGCGTACAGCACCGTGAGGATCCGGTACAGCGGCAGATTGTAAACAATACGCAGAACGCCGAGAACCAGCAATGCTCCGATTCCGCCGGACACGATGACAATCAGGCTCGTTTTGCTGATTGCTCCGTCGGTGACAAGATCGACCTGAGCGGCGAGTACATGCAGGGCAGGTTCGGCGATCGAGATGAAGAAACCAAGAACCAGGCTGGCAATGACGATCACCCAGAGACGATTGGAGCGTGCCATTTCACGGCCCATCTGCTGTCCGATCGGTTCTACACCGAGATCCACTCCGGTCAGAAACAGGGTGAGACCGCCGCTGATCAGAACAGCGCCCAGATAAAAGCGGAACAAAACGACCGGCGAGAAGGGAGTCACGGTGAAATGGAGAATGGTGACGATGATGGTTACTGGCAAAATCGCGTATAAGACGTTTTTAAATTTTTCTGTCAGCGCGTTCAATCCGTTTTATGTCCTTTCCAGCCGATTAGGTAAAATCATCATTCGCCTGCCCGGTCGTCCGATCCCCGGTCGGTCAGGCTTTCTTTCGGACGATGCCCGAATCGATAGCCTTTCGCGCTGAGTTCGGCCACTTCAGGATAGAGCGTCCGGGCCTGCCAGATGGTCTTGACACCGCGGAGAATGGCGATGCGGACAATGAGTGTACCGAGCAGGAGGCCGACGGACAAGCCGAGCCAGAGCGCCCAGATCCAGCCACTGAGATTACCGTAGACAGCGAACAGAGTGGCCGCGAGCGCTGAGAGAAACAGCACCAGAGCGCCTGCCAGACAGAACAGACTGTACTGGTGGCGGATATGGCAGTCCTCACAGCGGGGAATATCAATATGCCTCACATTGTAAGCGACCTTCGTCTCAGACGATGATTTCTGTGTATCAATATCACCATTCATGACATATGATTTGCTATGACGATTTTCCGCGCTGCGGATTTCACAAAACCAGCAATTCATCGTTTTATCCTCCAGAGATGATCGATCCTGATGGTTGAAAGTCACAGTATTTTGACGATTGATCGCCTTGCCGGGCCTTTGACCTAGTAAGGATTTCGTCTTCCTTAAGTATAGGGAAATACGCCTTGACATACAAGCGCCAACTGATGGATCCGGTGTTCAGACATTGCGTCAGGCGGAAAAAACCATTACTATGAAATCAAGAATGCCGAACACCGGAAAATACAGGCAGATAAGCATAAGGGGGGCGTATGATATGGCCCGTTTGATTGGAACCACAGCCCGCGGTATCCGCGCACCGATTGTCCGTGAAGGTGACGATCTGGTCAAAATTACCACGGAGTCTATTCTCGAAGCCGCACGGCAGCATCAGTTCGAGCTGCAGGACCGGGATATCGTCGGAGTGACGGAGTCCCTCGTTGCCAGGGCTCAGGGAAATTACGTCACAACCCAACAGATCGCCGGCGAAATCAAGGAAAAGTTCCCGGACAGTCTGGTCGTCCTGTTTCCTATCCTCAGCCGCAACCGTTTTGCGATGATCCTGCAGGCACTGGCCATGAGCGGCCGCCATATCTACCTGATGCTCAACTATCCCGGTGATGAAGTCGGTAATCATCTGATGGATCCTGATCTGATGGAAGAACAGAACATTAATCCCTATACCGATATTCTGACTGAGGATGATTACCGCCGTTATTTCGGACACAGTTTCAAGCATCCGTTCACCGGTCTCGATTATCTTGATTTATATAAAAGTCTGGCGGAAGAAGGCCAGATCGAAATTATCCTGGCCAATGATTGGCGCGCGGCCCTGAATTATTCCCGGGATGTGCTGATTGCCAATATCCATGACCGCCAGCGGCTGAAAAAAAGGCTCAAATCGGCCGGCGGACGCCATATCTATGGACTGGATGACCTGTGTCGCGAATCCATTGACGGCAGTGGCTATAACGCGGATTACGGCCTGCTTGGATCCAATCAGGCTGACGCTGGCCGCCTGAAGCTTTTCCCCCGTGACTGCCAGGCCTTTGTTGAAGCGGTTCAGGACGCGCTGCGTGAGCGGACCGGCCGGCAGTTGGAGGTCATGATCTACGGAGACGGCGCGTTCAAGGATCCCCAGGGCAAAATCTGGGAACTGGCCGATCCGGTCGTCTCACCGGGATACACAGCCGGGTTGGCCGGAACACCCAATGAAATCAAGATGAAATATGTGATCGATAATGAGTTGAGCCGTCTGGACGCTTCCGAGATGGCCGACGCGCTGCGCGACAAGATCCGCGGCAAGGGAACGGATCTGGTCGGCCAGGCGGCATCAGCCGGAACCACACCACGGCAGTTGACCGACCTGCTGGGGTCGCTGTGTGATCTGGTGAGCGGCAGCGGCGATAAGGGAACACCGATCATTCTCGTCCAGGGCTACTTTGACAGTTATGCGGCAGATTAAGGATCAGCTGGCGGATTTTCCGGCCCAGCTCTTTATTCTGTACGCGGTTCTGTACGCGGTTCAGGCCGTCTATGGCGGATACCTCAATCTGTATCTTTCGGACATCGGTTTCAGCAAAACACAGATCGGGCTGATCGTCAGCCTGTCGACTGCCGTTCTTTTGCTGTTTCAACCGCTCTGGGGCATGATCAGTGACCGTTCACGCAGCAAGAATACGATGCTGAAGGTCCTGTACGCGGCCAGTGCTGTGGCGGCGCTGTTGTTTTACACGACGACGGTTTACTGGCAGCTGCTGGGGACCAT
>RZZF01000012.1 GCA_009929975.1 Clostridia bacterium | reverse complement strand
CATCGATCCAATGCGCTTGGCCTTACTGGGAGGTATGAAAATGAAACAGACACTTGATACCAGTCTTTATGGTCTTCCCTTCTCAACAGATGAATTCAATGGCATGCCTTATCGCCCGCTTGGGCAAGCCGGCCTGAGAACCAGTGTGATCGGGCTGGGCACCTGGAAATTCGGTTATCCGGAAACCGGTGATCAATCGCGTGTTGATGAGGTTGCGGCGATGGCGATTCTTGATCGCGCCCATGAATTGGGCGTCACGTTCTGGGATACAGCCAATCGCTATAACGCGTCTTCCGGAAATTCTGAACGTGTCATCGGACGCTGGCTGGCTGAAAACCCTGATAAACGGCGCGATATCGTTCTGGCGACCAAGTTGACCGGCCTGATGGACGGCCGGACACCGAATCACTGCGGGCTGTCACGGCAGAATATCAAGGACTCCGTTTATGCCAGTCTCGAACGGCTGGGCATCGACAAAATTGATCTGCTCTATTTCCATCGGCCTGATCATCGTGTTTCAGCGGAAGAATCCATTCTCGCGGTCGACGACCTGATCCGCCAGGACCTGGTCCGTTATTTCGCTGTCTCGAACTTCAGTGTCAGCGAACTGGAGCATTACCAATCGACGGAGCATCATATCGGGCCGAGCCTGCGCGCGAAAGTCTGCGCCGTCCAGAACAGCTATAATCTTCTCGATGGTGAAACCCCTGAGCATCAGGGTGTTCTGCGCTATTGCGCCGACCACCGTCTGTCCATGATCGCCTGGAGTCCCCTGGCTGAAGGTCTGCTGACCAGTCGATATCTGCAGCCGGGCAAAGTCGGCCATGGCGACCGCCTGTATGATCAGGACAATCATCGCTACCGTGATGAGGGCGTCCTGCGTAAACTAAGCGGACTAGATGCCATTGCCCGGAAAAAAGATGTCAGCCTGGTGCAGCTGGTACTGGCCTACCTACTGACCCTGCCCGGAATGGGGCCGGTCATTCCGGCGGCCTCCAGCCTGTATCAGCTTGAGGAAAACGCCGCCGCGTCAAAACTGGACCTGTCGGCCGACGATCGTGCTCAAATTGAGTCAGTTTTCGCCTGATGAGTGTCGATACCGGGTTGATCCTCAATGATGATGACCTGTCTCAAGACACCACTTCGCCAGATCGGCAATCAGATCGAGCGGAACCAGCTGTTCATATCGGAATTGGATGGCCCCTTTGCTCGTCCTGTACGGTGCCAAACGCTCGGAAAATGCCACGATGGCCTCCGGTCCGGGGTAAAGACCCATGTGGTGTTTGAAGGCGGCGAAATGAATGATATTGTGTCCCTGCCAATAGGTCGGCATGCGCCAGGCAATCCGCTCTTCGGCTTCTGGCAGCACGGCACGGATCGACTGATGGACCTGGCGCAGGATCGGCTGAATCGCAGCATCCTGTTCAGAAATATAGTCATCGATTGAGGCGATCGATTCACCGCAATAATGAGCTTGGTGATCGTTCCTGAATGTTCGTTTGCAATTCGGACACTGCCACATGATCTTGACCTCCGTGAAAACACAAGACCGCCAAACCTATTGTTTTGGCGGTCTTATTTGGCTGCCGGACTAGGATTTGAACCCAGACAGACTGATCCAGAGTCAGTAGTGCTACCATTACACAATCCGGCAATTTGCGAGCTGACGAGAGTGTCAGCACGCAAAATATTATCATATATCATCTTGGAATGCAAGGGCTATCACCCGGCCTTTTCCAGAATTTTCCCATGGACCCGGTCTCGTGACGCTGATGAATTTATCAATCGATCAAAGATGACCTTGTCTGGCCTTTCGTCTGCACCCTGGCAAGAAATTCAGCCTGCAGACGAGGTGCTTCCTGATCATCCGTTATGATCCGCAGCGCCCGGGCAGTCGCCCGTACCATCAACGCAACGGCCGCTTCACCTTTTTCCTGTGTTGCC
The DNA here is from genome assembly GCA_009929975.1 of Clostridia bacterium. GTDB lineage: Bacteria > Bacillota > Clostridia > Saccharofermentanales > UBA5734 > SLHU01. The sequence goes on along the minus strand of RZZF01000012.1, from coordinate 11,868 downwards.
AGATAGGGCGAGCCAAGAACATTCTGCGGGTAGTCCGCATACCACCAATGCGCGTTATGAATCCCGATTTTTCTCAGATGGTCAAACCGATGCAGAGCGTGTATCGGAGTTTTTCCCGCCAGATCAAGCCGGACCAGTCCGGGGCGGCAGGCCATGTAGATACTGGTCTCCAGCTCACAGGCATGACCGAGCTCATCCGATTCCCACAATTGGTTCATCGTCTGCTTTTCGTCATCTGTCATCGCGGAATCTGACTCGATGACATACAGAACATAATCCCGCGGGCGATCGAGCTGGCTCATGCAGAAGTAGTCAAGAAAGTGGCGATTGCCGCCGTGGCCATTGGCGATCACGATTTTTTTGAATCCATTGGCGGCGATGCCGTCCAGAACATGTGCCAGCACCTCGATCGCCAGAGTCTGTGGCAGATTAACGGTGCCGGTAAAACAAGCCGCTTCATGCACCTGGGCGAGGAAATAACCGGGGAAGACAACAGCCGGGGTTATTTCAGCCGCTCGAATCGCGATTTCTTCGGCTACATCAAGATCACAGCCGAACGGAATATGTTCGCCATGGCGCTCCAGTGATCCCATTGGAACCACACAGACAGCGCCATCCCGAACCATGCGTTCAAAGTCCTGCGGTACAAGCTCTCTCCATTTCATACATAGCCTTCCTTTCAGCCTCTCGCCAGGGACTAGAGGCGTGGCGCCTCATCCCGGCGCACACTGCGTTCAGTGCCAATGTCATGCAGCAAAGATCCGATCTGATAAAGGATGATACCCGTCAGGATGCCGCCGAGGGCAACCAGAATATCTGAAAGACGACTGACTCTGCCTGGCACCAAAAACTGATGCAGTTCATCTGATACGGCGAAAAGACCGCTGATCAGCAAAACCAGAATCCCGTTCTTCACGTGATGAACGCCACTTCGACTTAAAGCCCCGGCAAGAAGTAGTGAGAGAATGAGATAGAGGCTGCCGTAGATCGTCATACGGGCAAAATCTGCAGTCAGCACCGTACCGGCCGTAGAGAACTTGACACGTTGCTGCACATAGTCGGCAATCCGGGTAAAAAACAGTCCCGATACGGACTGATGAGAGAGAATGAAAATCAGGACCATGACACTGATGACTGCCGCCCAGGCCAAGAGAAGACGAACAGGCGAATGGCGCGTCCGATTATTTTCCAGATACATCACAAGCCCCCTTACTGACGGCCACGAGGCATCACCGGGATATCGTCCAGCGGCTGCAGAAACCCCAGTTCCTCCAGTTTCGCGCGGACAAGGCCGATATCCTGCCAGAGGCGGATCCGCTCATTGTTATTGCGCAGGATATAGGCGGGATGAAATGTCGGCATAATGAAATATCCGTTCTTTTCGATCCATTGGCCGCGCAGTTTCGTGATTCCGGTCTTGGTTCCGAGGAAGTACTGACAGGCGGTCGCGCCGAGAAGGACAATGACACGCGGCTGAACCAGGCGAAACTGCTGTGCCAGAAGCGGTTTACAGGCAGCGGCTTCATCGGGTGCCGGTACGCGATTCTGCGGCGGCCGGCATTTGACGATATTGCAGATATGATAGTCCTGGTCCGTCAGATCAAAGGCGAACAACAACAGGTTGAGCAGTTTCCCGGCTGCTCCGACAAAAGGAATTCCCTGGGCATCCTCATCCGCTCCGGGTCCTTCGCCGATGATCATCAGCGGCGCGGGAACACGCCCTCTGGCGATCACAACATTTTTTCGGGTTGTACTGAGTGAGCATTGCTGACATTGTCGGCAGGACTCGCTGAACGCCTGCCAAGCGGTTTCCCGGTCAGATTGTACCAGAACGGACATGGTGCCTCCTCGGTCAAATATAAAGTCAGTCATCTTGTTGATTGTTAAGGAATCAACCGGTCATCTCGCGATCAACCAGTCAAGATCACGGCCGGCTTAAAGTACGACGATGGTGATTCCATCATTCTGCCGGCCCCAGTCGGGGTCGTTGCGCAGATCAGATGCCATATCCACAATATTGCGGCCACGATTCTCAAAAGGGCCGAAACTCTCACCCGGGCAGAACGCCTTAATCCGCCGCTGGCTTAGCTGATCATTGAGGAAGCTGTGTGCAGCCTGGCGGATCGCGCCGCCGGTTCCGGAAGATCCGTAGCCGTGAATAACCTTGACCGTCCTGACACCGACCCTGCGCAGCGTCGACAGTTCAAGACGCAGCCGCATCATCGCTGTCTCCACATTCGGTCGTCCATCTTCTAAATTTATCAGCCTGGCTGGCATTTCTCACCTCAACATCGATCATATCTCTATTCTTAGATTTTAACACGTACTGGTATCAAACACAAAAGCAACCAGCGCTCATTCGTCATCCGTTCTTGTCTTGAGACCATTGTCTGCTATAATCTAGGCTTATGAAAGATTTAGGGACAGGGGGGGCATATCATGCGTCTGGATCGTCTGCTGGCAGAGGCCGGCTGTGGCTCACGCTCAGAAATGAAAAAGTGGATTCGGGCCCGGCGCGTCCAGGTCGATGGCCGTATTGCCGAAGATGCCGGTCTCAATCTTGATCCGGAGGCAGCACCAGATGTCCTGGTCGATGGTCTGCCGGTTCTGCTGCGGCAGCATCTCACGATCATGATGCACAAGCCGGCCGGGCTGATCACCGCGCTTGATGATCTCCGGCACGCGACCATCACGGATTGCCTGCCGGCGCACTGGATGAACCGCGGACTCGTTCCGGTCGGCCGCCTTGACCGGGATACAACCGGCCTTTTGATTCTGACAACTGACGGGATGCTCTGCCATCGACTGGCCAGTCCCCGCTGGTCCGTCGGCAAAACATACCGTGTCACAGTGAGCGGTCCGCCACTGACCGAACAAGATGTCAGGGCTTTTGCGGCAGGCCTTGTCCTGCCGGACGGTCTGGTCTGCCGACCCGCGGTACTGGCATTGATCGATCCCCAGACCGCGGATCTGGAAATCCATGAAGGAAAATACCATCAGGTCAAGCGTATGATGCTGGCAGGCGGCCGCACCGTGCTGGCTCTGCATCGCTGGAAGATCGGCCCGATTGAACTTGATCCCGATCTTCAGCCCGGCCAGGTCCGCTTTCTCACTCAAAATGAAATTGACCGGCTGTATCAGTCGGTCAATCTGGACTAATCATGGCTTATTCGCCATATTTATCAATCAGGTAATCATCATAAGCTTCTTTTTGCCGGGTCATCAACTCGTAATCGGAGATCCAGCGGCGCAGCAGCGTTTCAGTCTGTTCCAGCCGTTCTGTCCGGAAGCCGATCGCCACAATCTGGCGATGACCATACAGTCCGAGACCCTCTGCCAGGTCGAGATCGGTCACTTCGAGACCATAAATCGCCAGACTTTCATTTTCGTTCATGCTGGCCTCAGACGGCCCGGGGGTCGGTGTTGCCATCGGATCAGTCTGATACTCCTCATCCGTCGTGATGATGCGCCGTTGCGCGATAATTTTACTGACGGCTTCTTCCGGCAGCTGATCGAGCGTCTCATAAAAATCATCCAGCGGCAGAAAAGCGCCCTGAGCGGCATATTCATTAAAAGCAAGCGCGTCCAGAATGAACAGGTCGATTTTTTCAGCGGCCAGCAAGGTCAGCATCTTCATGACATAAGCGTACTGGTTCTGCATATCGATGTTCTGATCTTCAGCACCGGCCGGATCGTCAAGATAATCGCCGGTCCGCAGATCAAGCGGCACCAGCTGGAAACTGAGATTCTCAACCTCAGGCAGCACCTGTGAGACATAGGCGCTGGTTTTTTCGTCAATGTCCTCGGCACTGGCAAAGGGACCCGCTGCGACAATCTGGAAATCCGGCGGCTCATTGGTGACAGCGGAATAAATCAGATATCCGATAAACGATAGACCCAGAATCGCGGCAAGCAGTGGTATCCGGCCATAGTACCAGATATTCTGCCACTGGCGCCGGGTCTTGCCAAGAACACGGACATCCAGCCGTGGATCCTCCGGTTCCCGCTCAATAAAGCGATCGGTCAGGATCTGATAGGCGACCGTGATCTGGTCCAATTCCTTCTGCGCTTCTTCGCTGTTTTGACCGCGATAACGTTTGATCAGCGTCGTGTAGCGATTTTCTATATCATAACTGCTGGCTTCCGGTTTCAAATCCATAATCGCCAGACATTCTTCCCGACTGAGCAAGCCATCACCTCCCTGAACCATTCTAGCCGATGATCATGAATGAATCATGACCATCGGTTTACTTGTTACCATTAACGAACCGATCATTGGCTACTGAAGCGGCTTCATCGTTGGAAACAGCAGTACATCACGGATCGAAGCACTGTCTGTCAGCAGCATAACAACACGGTCGATTCCCACACCCAGTCCTCCGGTCGGCGGCATCCCGTATTCAAGCGCCTGACAGAAATCCTCATCCGTCAGATTGGCTTCCTCATCACCGGCGGCGCGTTTCGCGGCCTGCATGGCAAATCGTTCACGCTGATCGATCGGATCATTCAACTCGGAATAAGCATTGGCGAACTCACGTCCGCCGATAAACAGTTCGAACCGTTCCGTCAGCTGGGGCTGCCCGGGCTTTTTCTTGGTCAGTGGTGACAATTCGAGCGGGTAGTCATAGATGAAGGTCGGCTGAATCAGTTTCTCTTCACAGAAAGCCTCAAAACAGGCGTTCATGATCTCATCACGGCTCAGCTTCGGCTCAAGATCGTCAAGGCCGGCGGCCAGGGCAGCCTGACGGGCAGACTGCGCGTCGCTGATCATCGAAAAATCAATACCGGCATATTCGAGAATCGCTTGGTTCATCGACAGACGCCGGAAGGGCGGCTTGAGGTTGATGGCCTGCCCCTGGTACTCAACCTCAAGGCTCTCACCCACCGCTAGTGCCGCGGCCGATAGCAGGTCTTCAGTGAGTGTCATCATACCCTGATAATCCGTATAGGCCTGATAGAGTTCCAACAATGTGAATTCCGGGTTATGCTTGATTGACAGCCCTTCATTGCGGAACTGGCGGCCGATTTCATAGACACGTTCAAACCCACCGACAATCAGACGCTTGAGATACAACTCCGGCGCGATGCGCAGATAAAGATCAACATCCAGCGCGTTATGATGCGTGATGAACGGGCGCGCCGCGGCACCTCCGGGAATCGCGTTGAGAATCGGGGTCTCCACCTCGATAAAATCGCGACGGTCAAGGACCTGGCGTATGGCTGATATGATCCGGCTGCGCCGGATGAAGGTCTCGCGTACATCCGGATTAACGATCAAGTCGAGATATCGCTGCCGATAACGCGTATCCTTGTCTTTCAATCCATGATACTTCTCCGGCAGCGGACGCAGCGCTTTGGCCAGCAGCTCATAACGGGCTGTTTTGACGGAGATCTCACCTCGCTGAGTCCTGAATACCTCGCCTTCGATACCGACCAAGTCACCGAGGTCGAGTTTCTGCCATTCCGCATACGCGGATTCACCGAGCTTGTCGATTTTTGTAAACAGTTGTATCCGGCCCGTACGGTCGGCGAGGTCGCAAAAACTGACCTTGCCCATGCCCCGCTTACTCATCAGGCGGCCGGCAATCTGAACGGTCTGCCCTTCCAGAGCCTCAAACTGCGAAATGATCTCGCTGCTGTGATGAGACACCGGCCAGGTTACCTGTTCAAACGGGTCACGGCCGGCTCTCTGCAGTTCAGCCAGCTTCTGCCGGCGAATCTGCTCCTGTTCCTGCAGATCAGTCTCCATCGAGGGTATTGGTTGATCCGATGACATATGAACTCCTTTCAGAAAAACACCGGCCGCCTGTCGGCCAACCGGTGTCTGCGTTGACAGACATGATCCAGTCGAATCAGTCGGGGCGGGATATTTTCATGATCTTGTAGCGCAGCACACCCATCGGAGTGTGCACATCAACAACCTGATTCCGTTTTTTTCCGGAAATCGCGGCACCCAGCGGTGAATCGCTGGAAATACGATGACTGAAAATATCTTCTTCCTTATTGCTGACCAGAATATAGTCGATTTCCTCACGGGTCTCTTCATCACGGATGCGGACTTTGGCGCCAAGCGTGACTTTACTCTTGTCAATTTCATCTTCGTCGATCACACGGGCATTCTTCAAAGTCGCCTCGATCTCCATGATCAGCATCTCATTTTCAGCCTGTTCATTCTTGGCGTCATCATATTCCGAGTTTTCAGACAGATCGCCCAGTGAGCGAGCCTCTTTGAGACGCTCAGCGATTTCTGCCGCGACGACGGTCTTTCTGTGCTCAAGCTCATCCTGCATCCGCTTGATGCCTTCATATGTCATTTCATAAATTTTTTCTGCCATCTTGCTATCCTCACTTACTCTTCAGTTATCAGCGAATCATCTGACTCAGCTGCGCCGTTCACTTTCCTTCTGGATGACATCATGAGCGCCGCCCTCAACGATACTGGTTGATGAAACAACAACCAGACGCGCGTTCTGCTGGAATTGCTCAATAGCGGTCGATCCACAGGCACACATGGTAGCACGAATCTTGGCCATCGACAAATCCAGATTATCTTTCAGTTTTCCGGCATATGGAACATAGGAATCGACACCTTCTTCAAACGCCATTTTGCGATCGTCATCATCGATCACACCATCATCATAGCGCTGCCAGTTGCGGGCCCGGTTTGAGCCCTCACCCCAGTATTCCTTCACATAGGTACCATTGACCAGCAGCCGCCGGCTCGGGCTCTCATCAAAGCGGGCAAAATAGCGTCCGAGCATGATGAAGTCTGCGCCCATCGCCAGCGCGAGTGTCATGTGGTAATCGTGGACAATGCCGCCATCTGAACAGATCGGGATGTAGATGCCCGTCTCCTCGAAATACTGGTCACGGGCCTGGGCGACGGCGAGAACCGCTGACGCCTGGCCACGGCCGATCCCTTTCTGTTCACGGGTGATACAGATGGAACCCCCGCCGATGCCGACTTTGATGAAATCAGCGCCGGCCTCCGCCAGATAGCGAAAACCTTCAGCGTCAATCACATTGCCGGCCCCGACCATCACCTGATCGCCATATTGGCCGCGCACCCACTGCAGCGTCTCTGACTGCCAGACGCTGAATCCGTCCGATGAATCGATGCAGAGCACATCCGCACCAGCTTCAACCAGCGCCGGGACACGCTCCATGTAGTCGTGTGTATTAATCCCCGCTCCGACGATCAGACGCTTCTGGGCGTCAAGCAGCTCGGTCGGGTTTTCCTTATGTTCATCATAGTCCTTGCGGAATACCATGCCGGCCAGTCGGCCATCTTGATCAATGATCGGCAGCTGATTGATTTTATGATCCCAGATAATATCGTTCGCTTCGCTCAGATTGATTCCTTCATGTGCATAGATCAACTGGTCAAACGGTGTCATGAAATCACGGACCGGCGTTTCAGGCGATGTCCGGCTGATCCGGTAATCGCGGCTGGTGACCAGCCCGAGCAGCCGGCCGTTCGCTGTACCGTCGTCGGTGATCGCGATGGTTGAATGGCCGGTTTTCTCTTTGAGGCGTATGACATCAGCCAGAGTCCGGTCCGGTGTCAGGTTTGAATCACTGGTCACAATTCCGGCTTTGTATTTTTTAACCCGCCGGACCATGTCGACCTGTGAAGCGACCGGCTGCGAACTGAAAATGAACGACAACCCGCCTGAGCGGGCCAGCGCGATGGCCAGCGTGTCATTGGAAACAGCCTGCATGATCGCGGAAGTCACAGGCAGGTTGATCCGGAGCCGGCTTTCCTCATGTCCCTTGCGATACCGGACAATCGGCGTCGACAAATCGACATTCTGCGGCAGATCGGCTTTTCCGGTCAGATTGGGAACGAGCAGATATTCACTGAATGTACGCGACTCTTCCTGAAAAATATAAGCCATGGTCAACCCTCCCTGTCAGCTCTGCTGACCTGATTTCTGCTGTTGCAGCGCCGCTCTGAGATAGGCATGAAACAGCGGATGCGGACGGATCGGACGTGAACGGAATTCCGGATGGTAGATCACACCGACAAAAAACGGATGATCACTTAACTCAACGGCGTCGACCAGTGACTGGTCGTCTGATACGCCGGAGAAAACCAGGCCTTTTTCAGCCAACACCTCACGATAGGCCGGATTGAACTCCCAGCGATGGTGGTGACGTTCCGAAATCTGATCAGCCTGATAGATCTGCCGCAGCAAAGAATCCTGCGCGAGCACACTGTCACAGGCACCACGGCGCATCGGTTTTTCTTCAGGTTTCAGGCCGATTCCTTCTTCACTCACGCCGTTTTGTTCGGAAATCGGCAGTTCAGGCAGAATAAACAGCGGCCGGCAGGTGACTTCCGCTTCGGTGCTGTGGGCATCCGCCAGATCCGCCGACGAACGGGCAAACGCGACGACGGCCATCTGCATGCCCAATCCGATCCCCAGAAACGGTATCATGTTCGACTGAGCATACTCGGCCGCCTGCATCATCCCGGCCATACCGCGCGGACCGAATCCTCCGGGAACCAGAATCGCGTCCTTGCCGGCCAGATGCGGCTCCGGCCCGTCATCCTCGATATCTTCTGCCGAGACCCAGTCTATATTAATGTCGGTCCCGAGATCGATCCCGGCATGGGTCAGGGCTTCAACGACACTGAGATACGCGTCGTGGAGGGAGACATACTTGCCGACCAGTGCGATATTCACGGTCTGGTTGACCGCCTTGAAACGGCTGACCAGCTGCTGCCAGCGACGCAGATCAGGTTCGACAAACTGGGCGATGCCGAGCTTGCGGCAGACAACGTCGGCCAGACCGGCTTCTTCAAGCATCAGCGGCAGACGATAGACGGTATCGACATCCACATTGGGAATGACACAGTCCAGATTAACATTGCAATACAGCGCGATCTTCTGGCGGACAGACTGATCCAGCGGCACTTCACTGCGGCAGATCAGCACATCCGGCTGTATCCCCAGCGAAAGCAGCTTCTGGACACTGTGCTGTGTCGGTTTGGTTTTGACTTCACCTGCCATACGCAGATAGGGGATCAGCGTCACATGCATGAACAGCACATTCTCATGCCCGACCTGATAGGCGATCTGGCGGATGGCTTCAAGAAATGGCAGGCTTTCCATATCACCGACGGTTCCGCCGATTTCGATGATCACAACATCGGGACGGTCATGCCGTGCGACATGGAAAACATGGCTCTTGATCTCATTGATGATATGGGGGACAACCTGGACGGTGGTCCCCATATAGCCGCCGCAGCGTTCCCGGTTGATCACATTGCGGTAGACCATACCGGACGTGATATCACTCTCGATATCCAGACTGACATCGGTGAACCGCTCATAATGACCGATATCCAGATCGGTTTCCGCGCCATCCTCTGTGATGAAGACTTCGCCGTGCTGAATCGGACTCATCATACCGGGATCAATATTGATATAGGGGTCGAATTTTTGGTTGCGCACCGTCAGCCCGCGAGCCTTCAGCAGGCAGCCGAGTGATGCGGCTGTGATACCCTTGCCTATTCCTGATACAACACCACCGGTCACAAAAATGTATTTTGTTGACATTGAAGCCCCCTTTGTCTGCCCCGACATATTGAAAAATCCAGCGAAACATTACATGATATTGTATAGACTTAAGCCCCCCGCTGTCAACAGACAGGGAGGGCTTTACCTGTTCGTGTTTATTGAAAAGTTTAATTCCCTTGCAGGCAGTCTACGCGGCTGTCAGCGCGACGGCCGGAAGAGATAAGACAGTGCCAGCATCAAGACTGTGACAATCACAGCTTCCGGCACCATATAGGTGACATTGTAGATGATCGAATAGATCCAGGGGTTCTGGCCGACTTCAACCGCGTAGGAGCGGTAGAAGATCACACCCGACAGAAGATGCATGATCAGTCGGCCAAGAACCGCCAGCCAGATGCCGGCCATGATTCGTGTCATCTTCAGCAGGCCGATCCGCCGCAGCACATGGCCCTGGCCAGTTCGAACCGTTCTGCGCGGCGCGAACAGGCCAGCCAGGCCCAGCATCGCGAACGCGAGCGGGTAATCAAGGAAGATGGACGCCCAGTGAGCCGCGAAAGGCGCGATGATGAACTGGAGCAGGCCATAGACCGCGCCGATGCCGATGCCCCAGGCGGGGCCGAAGGCCAGACCGCAGAAAATGATCGGCAGCATGGATGCCGGGGTAATCGTACCACCCTGCGGCATCTGATAAAGCGTCAGCAGTGAAAGCAAGGTCGCCAACGCGATGGAAAGGCCGCCGCTCGCCGTCGCGAGTACGGTTTCATGAATTGATGATACGGATCGTTTTGATGATTTGTCGGGCATGTTCAGTTCCTCCTTGTGTTGCATTTGCTCAGGAAGCTTTCTGACCGGCAGTTAACAAAAAAGCTTCCCGGCAGCCGGTTGGACTGTCGGAAAGCTTTCACAAGCTCTGGATGGTCCCTCCGCCGGCATTATCCGGTTCAGGTTACAGGGTCGATATCCTCAGATATCCTCTCAGCCGACTTGGGTCAGCTCCCCTCTTGCAGGTAAACATAGTATAGCGGGCTGATCACTTTCTGTAAAGCAGGCACCCCTTCACTGATCCGGGATGGCCTGGACATCCGGATCAGTTGGCCGCCGGTTCGTGATAGCGAGCGGTCCGGCGAAATTTCATCTGCCGCTGGTCCAGCAGAATCTGTTCGGATTTTGCCAGCTGGCGTGAGACAGCCGTAATCAGATATGAGCGGATCGCTTCCGCGGTCTGCCGCAGATCCGTGTGCGCGCCCTCTCCCGGTTCCTGGATGATCGCGTCGCAGATGCCGAGCGCCTGAAGATCACCGGCTGTAATGTGGATCGAATCAGCTGCTTCCCGTTCACGGGATGGATCCTTCCACAGGAGCGACGCGAATCCACGCGGGGAAATGACTGAGTACAAGGCATGTGACAGCATTGCCAGTTCATCGCCGGCACCGATCGCCAGCGCTCCGCCGCTGCCGCCTTCTCCCAGAACGACGACAAGTACCGGAACCCGCAGTCTGGCCATCTCACACAGGTTGCGCGCGATGGCTTCACCCTGGCCACGTTCTTCCGCCCCGACACCACAGTAAGCGCCCGGTGTATCAATAAAACTGATAATCGGACGGCCGAATTTTTCTGCCTGCTTCATCAGACGCAGTGCTTTTCGATACCCTTCCGGATGCGGCATACCAAACTGGCAGCGCTGGTTTTCTTCCAGGTGGTGGCCTTTGCGATGTCCGATCACGGTGACCGGACAGTCACCGAGTCGGGAAAGGCGATGATGCCATCATCTGGATCATCCGGCCCTGGCCCCAGGGTGACGTTTTTCACTTCAATAAAAGTATGCGGTTGCTTGCGCTCTCCCAGCGCAAGATCGAAACGGCTGTCACCAAAGGTCACTTCACACTCGACACCTGTCAGCGGTGACAGTTCGGGAATCTGGCCGGCACGAATGGCCTCTTCCACCAGCGCATTGGTGCGGCTGGTATTCACCCCTGCCCAATGACCATAGGCCACCTGCAAGGCCTCCAGCGTGTGACGGTACTTGCGCTTGAGGTTGCCGCTGTCGGAAATCAGTGCGGGCTGCTCGACACCCGGCAGCACGCAGTTTTTCATTGAGCCGGTATTGGGGCAATGCACCGTCATTTCACTGCCATCGGCACGGCGCACATCCGCCAGAAAACGCTTGTAGCGCCGCAGCAGGGTCACGGTTTCAAGCGGGGGGTCAAATCGCATCAGTGTTTTATCCTTGCAAGGATTTCATGCTCATACATTGCATACCCGCACGCAGGCGGGCCAAATATCTGCCGGCTGATGCCGGCTAACGAATACTGCACCAGTTTACCGTCCTTAAGCCCAAGGC
>RZZF01000263.1 GCA_009929975.1 Clostridia bacterium | reverse complement strand
CCCGCCGCGTTCAAGCAGGCTCTGCCAGACATCACGGGCGGTCTGCGGCGGCAGATACAACTCAAAACCATCCTCTCCCGTATAACCGGTCCGCGAAATCAGTGCCGGATGGCCCTGGAAATCATCATCCTGGTGAAAGCCATAAGATTTCAGTTCCTCCAGCGGCCAATTGACCAGCGGCTGCAGTATCTTCGCCGCGGCAGGGCCTTGCAGCGCGATCTGCGCGTAATCGTCTGATTGATTGTCGATGACCGGCTTCCAGGGAAGCTGCTCACGGCAACGCAGCAGCCAGTCGGCCACCTTGTCGGTATTGGCCGCGTTGACAACCAGAAAAAATGACTGAAGGGACAGCCGGTAGACAAGAATGTCGTCAACCACGCCACCCTGCTCATTGCAGAGCAGCGCATAGGCGGCGCGGCTGGCCTGTATCCGGCTGACATCGCGCGTCAGCACCTGTTGCAGAAAGGGTTCCGCGTCAGATCCGCTGACCAGCAGTTCGCCCATATGCGAAACATCAAACAGTCCCGCCTGACGGCGAACCGCCTCATGCTCAGCGACAATTCCGGCATATTGAACCGGCATCTGCCAGCCGGCATAGTCGACCATCCGGGCTTTGAGCAGCCGATGTTCCTCATACAAGGGGGTTTGTTTCATAGCCATCCTCCGAAATAAAAAACAGACAGGCAAACACAGTTGTCTGCCTCCCTGTTGCTCTACCTGAGAGATTCCATCCGCGGCCGCGGACTTGCTCCTTGGGTGCCGGTGACCGGCTTTTCAGGGCGATGTCCGCCGGCAGTCCATTTGCCTGAAAGGTTCAAACGGATTTGACAGGTCCGCTCTTGCTTCTTCGGCGCTTTCATCAGTCGCTCTCCTGCCGGCATCAGCCATCATCATTTTCGCTCATTGTAGCACGATCAATCACGGTTCGCTATCATTTATGTGGCATCGGATCGGGACGATCCGGTCAATCGGTCCTCTGAACTGACAAGGCCATAGGCTGAAGCGACATCAAGCACAAAAATAATGCCGTTGCCCGCTTTTTCGATCTCCAGTTCTGCGTAGATCGTGTCAACGATGGTCTGGCTGAGAGCTTTCTCAATCAGGATCAGGACCATTTCTTTTTCCGGTTCAATCTCCATCGCGAACAGCCGGCTGGTCTCATGAATACCGGATCCGCGCGCGTTGATGATCGTTCCGCCCGCAGCTCCCGCATGGCTGGCGGCTTCGATGACCTGTTCGGCCCTGCCCCGGTCAACAATGGTGTAAATCGCCTGATACATGGTTTCGTCCTCTTTTTCTTCCTCTGGCCGATCTCGCTCCAGTTGAGCCAAGGCCTTTTCCTCTGTCGGGTTCTGATGCTTGCCGATCAGCCGGCTGACCGCTACCGCGAACGCGATGCCGCAATCACGACGGTCAAGTTTGAATTTCACAACCAGCGCTTTCAGGGCTTGCATGGCCAGCGGTTTCGGTGCGATCATCAGCACGATTTCCTTTCTTGTATCACACAGGGAAAACATGTCGAGAGTCTGGCTGTTCACAGACCCATGGCCCAGCAGCACCGTCCCCCCGCTGATACCCAGCCGTCTGGCCTGGCGGAGCACGCGGCTGCCAAGGCCATTATTGACAATAAAGCACAGCAGGGTCACATTATGATGGCTCATGTCGCTGATCATGTGTCAATTCCTCTCTTCACGGTTTTTATCTTATAGATGAAGCCGAGTATCTGCAAGGTGATGATCGGCATCATGGCGACCATCGCGATCATGCCGAAGCCATCGATGAGGACATTGGCACCCTCCACCGCGTCAGCGGATCCCTGGATAAAGGCAAGAATGAACGTCCCGGTCATCGGACCTGACGCGACACCACCGGAATCAAAGGCGATGCCGACAAATATTTTGGGGACGAAAAAGGTCAGTGTCAGCGCAATGAGGTAACCCGGCAGCAGATAGTGCCATAGCTGGATTTGAGGGAATACGATCCGCAGCATCGCCAAGGCGATAGCCGTACCGATTCCCAAGGACAGAACGGCTTTGACCGCATTCCTTTTGACAGCGCCGTTCGTGATGTCCTCGATTTTGTGCGTCAGGACATGGACGGCCGGTTCCGCCAAGACGGTGACCAACCCGAGCACGAAGCCAATCACAAGCAAATACAGTTTATTATCCAAAGAGGCGACGTTGAAACCGATCGTGCGTCCGACTTCCATGAAGCCGCCCTGCGCGCCGAGGAGGAACAGAAAGAGGCCGATGTAGGTCAGCAGCAGGCCGTAGAGGATCCACGAGATATTTCGGCGTGAGATGCGGAAGGAATAGCGCTGCATCAGGAGGAAGATGAGCGTGATCGGCAACAGTGCAAGCAGGACTTCTGCAGCAACAATCGGGATTTTTTCGAGGAATGGTGACAGCAGGCTGGTTGTTTTCAGGGTGTCGATCGGAGCGTCAGGGGGCGAGATGCTTCCGCCCGCGATGCGATCCATCAGGAGAATAGCGAGGATCGGGCCGACCGAGACAACACCGATCAGACCGAAGCCTTCGGTGTTGGCGGCGAGATTGTCCTTGCGCAGCAGCGTGACTCCGAGAGCAATCGCCATGATGAACGGTACCGTCATGGCGCCGGTCGTCGCGCCGGATGCGTCGAAGGCGATGGCGAGAAATTCGTCGGAAGCGTTCAGCGCGAGGATGAATACGACGGCGTACAGCCCGATCAGCAGCTTGTGCAGGACGATGTTGCGGATGATCCGGATCAGTCCGAGTGCCAACAGCGCGGCGATGCCGAGCGATACGATAAGGATGATACTCCATTTTTCGATAGTGCCGGCCGTCAGACGTTCGACTTGCCCAGCCAGGATGTGCAAATCCGGCTCCGCGATGGAAATGATGAAACCAATCAAGCTTTATCTGAAGAAAGAGCAAAAACGGTTATGAATAAACTAATTGAAA
>RZZF01000262.1 GCA_009929975.1 Clostridia bacterium | reverse complement strand
GGTCGGCAGGATCAGGAGACCGGACTGGGGCTCGGGATCGCCGCCGATAGGCAAGAGAGGGGCCTGCAGCTGCCCCAGCAGCAGACCGACCGAGAGCATCATCGCCAGGATCAGGGTGGCCAAGACCAGTAATCGGGTCGAGTACCACGAGTCCGGGCGATGCGCGAATCGCGGGTCATCCCGGGTCGCGGATGCTGAAGGCTTGAGCTGGGTCATGATGCCCGATTATCCACAAAATTCATTCAAGGCGCGGCAGGTCCGATCATAGATCGTGGCGATCTCCTCCAGTGCTGGTTCGAGATCCGAGGGCTCGCCTTGCGCAAGTGCCTGTTCTAGGTTGCTGTAGAGCTCGGCAAGACGGACCGCGCCGAGGTTGCCGGCGGCCCCTTTCTGGCGGTGCAGGATCATGCCCAGTGTTCTGAGGTCACCGGTTCGACAGAGTACCCGCATCTCGGTCAAGGCCAGGTCGCTCTCCGCGCGAAAGGTTTCGATCAGATCCTTCATCTCTGGATGGTTATAATTGAGGTATCCGTACGCCATACCCTGCCGGTCGATGGTGCCATCGGCTTTGACACAGTAGTAGTCATCTTTCATGACAAAATCAGGCGCATATTCCAGAGAGGTCAGCTGCCCGGCCAGCTCCATGATGATTTTCATACCGATCTCATCCGCATATGTCAGGATCTGATGACCGGTATTGAATGGATAATCGCGGTGCGCCCGATCTTCCCACCAGTACACAGCCGGCCAGACGACCACGAAATTCAGACCGGTTGCCTTCATGCTGCGCATCTGCGCTTTGATGTCGTCCATGCTGTCTTGCCGTTGTATTTTCAGCACCGCGCCAAACGGATAGGTTGTCATACATCCACCCTCCTTTCTGTTGTATCCGGCGATCCACACCTGAAAAGGCCACGTTCATCGGCGTTATGTGATTCCGTTGATCATCTCCATATAGGCTTCTTTCGGGATCATCGGGGTTTCAAGCCAATTGACGGTCCCTTCGGAAAGACAGTCCTTTTCCCGATATTCAATTCCGGCCTGAATAAAGGCCTCAACCAGCGGTCCGGTGACAGCGTCCGCTTCAGGTGCGTTCAATAAAGGCGCTTCCGACACAAACACCATGGTCGGGTGGCCAAAACTGTTATTGCACATGATGCGCAGGCCGTTATAGTTATCTTCCCAGTCGGGGAATCCGCAGCCGCTGATGACGATGGTCCTTTTCCCGGAAAAATCGACCAGGGGTACATGCTGAACGATTCCATCCACCTCAACCATTTTTATTTGCATTAAGGGAATGGTCCTGTCCAGGACGGCTTTCAGATGTGACGGCATCGCATAGCAGTAAAGCGGAAAACTGTAGATGATGAGATCGGCCGCCGCGTATTGCTCAAGGATCGCGTTCTGGTCATCTTGCTGAATACACTTTCCGTCCCCGTTCTGCCAGCACTTGAAGCAGCCGAGGCAGGGCTTGATCTGCTTCTTGATGACATCCACCACATCGATCTCATAGGCCCCCTCCCCGTTCAATCCCTGAAGAAACGCGCGGGTCAGAACCATCGTATCGCTGACCGCTTTCGGGCTTCCGTTTAGTACCAATACTTTTTTCATAGGCTGCCACCTCAAGCAACTGGTATCCTGGGTATTTCTGCTCTAAATTCGTCTAATTCTATTTTACACCAAATAGCCGCTGGACTTAAAAGCGGCTATACTATGTACAGAGTATAAATCATGGAGGACAATCACATGATGGACATTCCATTGGCTGTTAATGACTATATCCGGGGAATCACCGATCAGCTGTCTGATGAGAAACTGAAAACGATGTTCCGCCAATGCTTTCTCAATACATTGGAAACCACCGTGCAGCAGAACGGAGACGACGTCTTCATCAGCACCGGGGACATTCCGGCCATGTGGCTGCGGGATTCTAGCGCTCAGGTCCGGCAATACCTGCCGCTGGCGGCAGATTCGCTCGAAATCAGCGGACTCCTGGCCGGACTCATCCGACGTCAGATCAACTGTATCAACATTGACCCCTATGCGAACGCGTTTAACAAGGAAGCAAACGGACACTGCTATCACTTGGATAGAACCGAACGGAATCCGCAGGTATGGGAACGTAAATATGAGATTGATTCCCTGTGCTATCCGCTTCAGCTCGCTTGGCTGTACTGGAAAGCCACCGGCCGCACCGAGGTGTTCGACACCGCGTTTGTCGAGGCCGTCAACCGTATTCTGTCGCTGTGGACTACGGAGCAGACGCATCAGAACTCGCCCTATTATTTTGAGCGGGACGACTGCCCGCCCAGCGATACCCTGCCCAATAACGGCAAAGGCACGCCGGTCGGCGATACCGGTATGACCTGGTCAGGCTTCCGCCCAAGCGACGATGCCTGCCAGTACGGCTACCTGATTCCGGCCAATATGTTTGCCGTCGTTGTCCTGGGTTATCTGTCCGAAATCGCCCGCGACGTGCTAAGCAATGACGAGCTGGCCCGGCAGGCTGACCACCTGGCCGCGCAAATCGACGAAGGCATCCAGACCCATGGCATCGTCCGTCATCCGGAATACGGCGACATCTATGCCTACGAAGTTGATGGCCTCGGCGGCGTCAACCTGATGGACGACGCCAATGTTCCCAGCCTGCTGTCCATTCCCTACCTGGGCTACTGCAGCACAGATGATCCCATCTATCAGAATACCCGGCGGTTTATCCTCAGTGACAGCAATCCATATTTTTATGCGGGATCCGCCGCTCAAGGCATCGGCAGTCCCCATACCCCCGAAGATTATATCTGGCATATCGCACTTGCTGTACAAGGTCTGACCAGCCGCGACCATGCGGAAAAGCAGGCCCTGCTGTCAACGCTTGTCCGTACAGACGGCGGCACAGGATTTATGCATGAAGGCTTTCACAAGGACGCCCCTGAGCAGTATACGAG
>RZZF01000261.1 GCA_009929975.1 Clostridia bacterium | reverse complement strand
GGGTATCACACATCAGATAACGCGCACGGGCAACCGCCTGTTCGGCGATGATCACCGGATCGGGCTCCTGAGGCTGGATCAAACAGGGAACATCAATCTGGCTGGCCAGAATCGCCAGCTGCTGCGCGGCGGCCGGTCGATGCACGTCGACCGAAGTGAGCAGCGGTTTTTTCCCTTTTTTCTTTAGATAGAGCGCCAGTTTGGCGGCTGTGGTCGTCTTGCCGGCACCCTGCAGGCCATAAAGCATGAAGACGGTCAGGCCGGTCGGCGATACCGCCAGACGGGCCTGCTCACGGCCGAGAATATCAATCAGGGCGTCATGAACAATCTTGACGATCTGCTGACCCGGGGTCAGGCTTTCCATGACATCCTGACCCTTGCTTTTTTCTCTGACATCGGCGACCAGATCCTTGACGACCTGATAATTGACATCAGCTTCGAGCAAAGCCAGCTGAATCTCACGCAGCATCTGCTTGAGATCCTGCTCAGTGATTCGGCTTTTCCCCCGTATTTTCCCCGTTATCCTGGTCAGGCGGTCTGAAAGACCGTCGAATAATGCCATGGTATTCCTCCGTTTTCAGCCATTGACTTGATCATCAGCGGCACGGCTTTGAGCAGTGATCAGGTTTTGAGCAGAGCCCTTTCCAACTGATCCAGAGTCCGCGCCGCAGCGTCGGTCTCATGACGGCCCAACTGTTCTCTGACGAGATCAATCAGTTTTTGTGTCTCGAGATGCCGCTCCACCAGTTTGAGCTGCTGTTCATAGTCAGACAGCAATTTTGTTCCCTGGCGGACTTTGTCATGCACTGCCTGCCGGCTGATCGCCAGATTCTCCGCGATTTCCGCCAGCGACAGGTCGCAGGCAAAATACTGATCGAGCACCTCACGGCTTCGTTCAGTCAGCAACGGTCCGTAAAAATCCAATTGGAGACAAACCGTCGTATGGTCAGTCGGCAGGGTGTTGTCAAGTCGCATAAGGGCATCTTATCAGAGGTCGGTTTCGCTGTCAAGCATCAATACTTGACAGCGGACAGCGATTATTGAATCGATCAACGGCAGAGTCGATTAAGCGTCCCCGGGGCCGGTCGATGACGGCAGGAGCGACTCAACAAACAGAGACGGATCGAAATCCTGCAGATCATCCGCTTTCTCACCGAGTCCGGCCAGATAGAGCGGCAGACCGGTTTCCTGTGTCACCGCGACCGCGACGCCACCTTTGGCGTTGCCGTCGAGTTTAGTGACAATCAGTCCGGTTACCTCTGTCACTTCGTGAAAAGCCCGGGCCTGCATCACCGCGTTCTGCCCGGTTGTCGCGTCGATCACCAGCAGTGTCTCACAACGGGCTTCCGGCATTTCACGGCTGATGATCCGGCGTATTTTCGCCAGTTCATCCATCAGATTTTTTTTATTGTGCAGCCGTCCGGCTGTGTCAAGAATCACCACATTTGCCTGGCGGGCCTTAGCCGCGTGCAGGGTATCGAAGACGACAGCCGCCGGATCGGAACCCGGCTGCTGAGCGATAACCGGGGTATGGGTCCGTTCACCCCAGGCTTTGAGCTGCTCAATGGCGGCCGCCCTGAAAGTATCGGCAGCGCCCAGGATCACTGAATGTCCCTCCTGGTTGAGGCGGGCACACAATTTACCGGCCGTCGTGGTCTTGCCGGTTCCGTTAACCCCGACCAGGAGCAGAACCACCGGTTCACCTGGACGCAGTTCAAGTTTCATCTGCGGTCCGATGATCTGAAGCAGACTTTCACGAAGATGGTTCAGTACGGCCTCACTTGAGGCGTCGCCTGTCTTTCTGATCTGTTCACGGATCTGATCCATGACAGTCGTCGCGGCATTGACCCCGAGATCAGCCTGAATCAGCAGGGCTTCCAGATCATCCAGCATCTCATCATCGAACAGGCCCATCGTCGCGGCGATCCGGTTGAACCCGTCCTGTTCCTTCGCATGCAAATCCCAATAGTTCTCCATCGAGAGATATTCCCGAATGATATTTCCGTTGCGGGTCTGCAACCGGTTTTCCAACCCGAGGCGAACAAAATTCTGCTCGTCGATCCGGTCGATGTCGTCGAAATAGTAGAGGTGGTCCCGATCGACGGTCGGCTTCGGAATCAACGTGTAGTTGATGTAGGGCCGGATCACGTGACGCAGCCCGTCCAGCGCCAGAAACGAACTGCGGACATTCTGCCAGCTGTTGTAAATCTTGGTGGACGCCTCGAAGCCGATTTCACCGGCGAACCGCAGTTTCGCGCCCCCCTTGTCGTCGTAGTTGTTGAGGATCATTCCGGTGGTGTTCTGCAGGTTGGCGGCCTGGAACAGCGTAGCAAGATCCTGCGACGAAACCTTCTTTTTCGAAGTGTTCGAATAGGCGGTCAACTTGAGGCCGGCGCGCGGAACCAGCGTCAGCCAGTCGAACCGCAGCGGAAAATAGAGGAAATGCGTCGTATCGAGACGGAAGCTCGAATAATTCTTCAACTTCTGATTCGGCAGGTTCTTGGTGTCATAGTCGAACTTGACCCAGTCCATCTTGAGATAGTCCGTAGACAGATCGCCCTGATAATAGAAGTTCGTGTTCAGGATCTGCTGGCGGTGAACGTCAAGCCGGAATCCCGGCAGCCGCTCCACCGTCGAATAGAAACTGTTCACTTTCGGACGGACATACAAGGACGCGCTGAAATGGTCGAACTGCTGTTCCAGCGAAGCATAGGTCGCCGGCTGCGGATTCGAACTGTACAGCCCGGAGAAAAAGTCGCGGGTGAAATACGGGTCGCTCATCGCCTCGAACGCACCGCGGAAATCCAGCCGGGGCGTGATATGCGTCACGTTCGAAATGCGGAAATCGTAACGGTAGTGCGGGACCCTGATCCGATATTTGTCGTAATCGTCGCTCTGATTGGTGTCCATGTCCCAGATCCCGTAACCGAAGATGTTGGTGCGGGA
>RZZF01000260.1 GCA_009929975.1 Clostridia bacterium | reverse complement strand
TGGCGGGGCTGGAACCGGTGCCGCCGCCGGTTGTGGCACCGGCGCTGATACGCACGCGCCGGCCACGCAGTCTGGTGGTGGTCGGCATGGGCCCGGCCGGATTGTTCGCGGCGCTGTATCTGGCGACTGCCGGGCAGGCCCCTCTGCTGATTGAGCGCGGCGGCCCGGTTGAAGAAAGAACCGTGGCTGTCCGGCAGGTATGGGCCGGCGGTACGCTTGACCCGGAATGTAATGTCCAGTTCGGCGAAGGAGGTGCCGGCGCGTTTTCAGACGGCAAACTGACCAGCCATGTCAAGGGTCTTTTCAGCCGGGCCGTGCTCGAGGAACTGGTCCTGGCCGGAGCACCTGAGGAAATTCTGTATCTTTCCCGGCCTCATATCGGAACGGATCTGCTGGTTGATGTCGTACGCCGCGTTCGTGAGAAAATTCTCGCGACCGGTGGTGAGATTCTGTTTCATACCCGGATGACCGGCATCAGCCAACGGCAGGGACAACTGACCGGACTTCACGTTGAACAACGGGTGGGCGGGCAGTGCATCAGCCGGGAGATCGCTGCGAAAACGCTCATCCTGGCGGTCGGCCACAGCGCGCGCGATACTTATGCCATGCTCAATCGATCCGGAGTCGCTTTACTGGCCAAGCCATTTGCCATGGGCGTCCGGATTGAACATCTGCAAAGCCGGATCCAGGCGATACAATATGGAGACGGGCCGGCTGCGGCGCTCCTTCCGGCGGCCGATTACCGCCTGGTCAGCCATCTGGAGAACGGCCGCACCGTCTACACATTCTGCATGTGTCCCGGTGGGCAGGTGATCCAGGCCGCGTCTGAGCCGGAGACCCTTGTGACCAATGGCATGAGCCTGCATGCGCGGGCTGATGTCAACAGCAACAGCGCATTGCTCGTTTCCCTGACGCCGCAGGATTTTCCCCATGACGGTCCGCTGGGCGGCATGTACTGGCAGCAGGAACTGGAAAGGGCGGCCTGGCGCGCCGGCGGCGGCAGGGGAGAGGCTCCGGTGCAGGCCGTGGCTGACTTTCTCGGTCATGAGCTGCCGCCAGATCCGCACCCTGAACTGACCGGTCCCAGCCCATCATTTCTTCCCGGTGCGGCAGCCGCTGATCTGACTGAAATCATGCCTAGATGGATGAGCCATGCCCTGCGGGACGGTCTGCTTGATATGAACCGGAGGATGCCGGGCTTTGCCGATGGAACCGCGTGGCTGACCGGACTGGAAACACGAAGTTCGGCACCGCTGCGCATCGTACGGGATGATCGTATGCATAGCTCGGTTCACGGTTTGATTCCCTGTGGGGAAGGCGCCGGGTATGCCGGTGGAATTCTCTCAGCTGCCGCGGACGGACTGCGCTGCGCCCAGGCGGCCGCAGGCATAAAATGATCGATCTTTTTCGCCGCTTCGCAGTGGCGGCAAGAGCCTTACATGAACGGCTTTCCATGATATAATCATAATACTGTGAGCCATTGGCAATCTTGTGTCCGGAGGTAATCGTATTGAAAGCGCGTATCATCATCAATCCAAGCGCAGGCCGTCAACTGCTGCAGAAGCAGGTTGATCGGATCATCGATCGACTGATTGAAGAAAAGACGATCCGGCATGCGGATGTCATTCGCACACAAGGTGCCGGCGATGCCTATCAGGCCGCGCGCTATCTCAAGTCATGGGAAGCCGATTTTGTCATGGCCGTCGGGGGTGACGGAACCGTTAATGAAGTTGTGAACGGGCTGATGGACGGGCATCATCAGACACCGCTGGCCATTTTGCCGGCCGGAACGGTCAATGATTTTGCCCACGCGCTCCGCCTGCCGCGCGATACCCAGAGTTTTTGCGCGATGATCCGCCGCTTTCAGACAATTCCCGTCGATGTCGGACAGGCCGGGGAACGGTTTTTCCTCAATGTCGCCGCCGGCGGCATGCTGACCGATGTCGCGTACAAGGTGCCGTCCGAAGCCAAAACCGTTCTTGGGAAAATGGCTTATCTGATCAGCGGCGCGATGGATCTGCAAGTCCAGAAATTCCGCCCGATCCACCTGCGGCTTGAATCCGATGAACGAACCTTCGAGGAAGAGGTCCTCCTGTTCATTATCTCCAATTCCAGCAGCGTCGGCGGCTTTCGCGTCCTCGCGCCCCAGGCTTCGGTCAATGATGGGCGTCTCGATGTTCTGGTCATTCATAAGCAGAACCTGTTTGAACTGATGCCCGTGCTGATCCAGATGGTGAATGGTGATCATATCAGCAACAATCGCATCAGCTATTTCCAGACCAGCAGAATAACGATCAGCTGCCTTGATCAGTGTCCGGTTCCACTTGACCTTGATGGCGAGCAGGGTCAAAATCTGCCGGTCACGTTTGATGTCAGACCGTCAGCGCTCCGTCTGATCGTTCCCGCTGTCGGATAACTCGACAAATGTGTGGTAGCAGGCCTCAAGTTCGTCCGTCAGTTCCGCGTAGCGATAGTAGGTCTCATGACGGGTCGTTTCACTGAACTGTTGTTCCATGGCCAGTTTTTCCTGTTCCAGCTCCTGGATTTTCGCTTCAATCCGCTGCAGCCGTTTGGCGCGGTGCGCGTTCTCGCGGCGTATCTCAGCCGGATTGCGGCTGTCCGCGCTGCTTTCGCGGCCGCTTTCGCCGTTGTCAGCCACGACTGCCTGTCGGGCCGCCGGTGGATTGGCTGCCGGGATGCCCGGACTGCCAAGCAGTGCCCGACGATAATCATCATAATGATCAAATGGCAGGACACGGCCATCAATGAAGCCATACAGTCTCTCGCAGCATTGTTCTATGAAGAAACGGTCATGGCTGACGGCCAGAATTGATCCGTTATAGCGGCGCAGTGCCTGTTCAAGAATCTCTCTGGAGTCAATATCGAGATGATTGGTGGGTTCATCGAGAAAAATCAGCGTCGGTTCTTCCAGCAGCAGACAACACAGATAG
>RZZF01000259.1 GCA_009929975.1 Clostridia bacterium | reverse complement strand
GGCACTGGCTGTATATCTTTTTTCCTTCATCCTGAGCGACATTTATCAGATCGGTCCGGGCTGGCTCTACTATCTCCTGACCGGCCTGCTGTTATGGCTGGGCCTTTCAGCGCTGATCCGCCTGCCGATGGCGTTATCCCACCTGGCACACGGCGGTACAATCAGCGAAGCTCTGGATGCCCGTCTGATCAAGCGGCTGATCAGCGCCGCGTTCGGACGCTATGTCACCACCCTTCTGGGGCTGGCACTGTTTGTCTTTCTCATGCTGTTCAGCGACCTGATGAGTCTTGTCCTCGCCTACCTCTATGGAGCGCTCATCTCAGCGTGGCTGCTTTTATACCTCGCTTATGTCACCAATCGCTGCTATGAGATCGCTGCCCCCCAACTGGGATATTCCATCATTCCATCATCTGTCGATCAACACACAGCCGCGATGACAGGGGCTGTCAGAACCTTTCTCAGTTTCCTGCTGGCGATGGCCCTGATCGGCCAGTCCGGCCTTGTTCCGGTCAGTGTAAGGGCATTCGACGAAGATCAGGCTCTGGCAGAGGGACAATATCCAAAAAACCAGTACACCGCCGATGAATATGATGAAGCGGTTCTGAAATACTCACGCAGCGGTCAGCTGAACAAAAACACCAAACTCTATTATGACAGTGAAACCGGCCGCTTCTATGTCGCAGCCAAACCCAGTACGTCTGAATTTCAGGAAGTCTATATTGGTTTTGTCGCTGACTGTCTGCCGGTCGTCTCGACGATCAAGAATGTCTATGAATGGAATAAATACCGCGCGATCGTCAACGATGAAAGCCGCAGCCGTCAGGAACGGGAGGCGGCAAGACTGCTGATGTATGTTAAAGGGACTAGTGCTGTTCTCTCGATTGCCGGCCCGCTGGGCAAAGCCGCCAGTGGTGTGGCCGGGAAAACAGCGGTCACTCACCTTGTCCTCAAAGCCGGTGAAAGCGTGACCGATCCTGCGATGCAAAAACTGCTCACGGCCCTGGACTGGTCACTGTGGAGCTGGGACAGAGCGGGCGACGCGTCCAAGTTGGGATTTGAACGTGCTGACCCTTATGCTCCGGAAGTTGTCGCCGGTCTGATCACACCGCCTGTCCGTGATGATGGTGAAGCCTATAACGCTTTCAGCGGCCGCTATTCCGGCAAACTGATCTGTCCGCCGCTGCCGGGAGAGATGTACGGGATGACCGCACGTTATGTCGACCCTGATCTGGTCATTACCGTTAAGGGCGACGGAATCATGTCCGTCTACTATACATTTGAGTCGTCCTTCGAATATGAAGGTCCCTATGGCGGCGCACAGATGTCCGGCCAGTCAACCATGCCGGTCAGCTGGGAAGATCTGGAGCTGACCCAGACCGAAAGTGGTTATATCGGCAGTTTTACAAGTCATGATTTCTTCTTCACATCGACCACCCGTTATTCCGGTGAAGCCTATGAAGGTGAAGGCGCGGTCACCAGTGAAATCGGGGTTGAGGTCATTCTCGATATCGAGTTCACGCTGAACACAAACATGGAGGCGAGCGCGAAAGGAACCATTACGCATAAAAACAGTGCGGACGCGATGACCGGCGCATCGCCAGCGATGACCATGACATTCGATATCCGTCAGTGACGATGTCCGTTCAGTGTTGACTGCCTACATTTTTCGGTAGGTGCGTGTTGATGTGTAGTATCTGACCCTGTCGCCGATCGCCAGTTGAATATGGTTGGCCGGGTTTTCCAGATTAAAGGTATCGGTCGTTCCGTCGTCATATTGCACGTATGTTGAGTACAGGGTATACGCGATGTTGATCCGCTTTGCTTTTCCGGATGCGGTTGTATTGCTGATATCCCGTTCAGAACGCGTACGTTCCTCGGATGTATGGCGGATCACCGTTCCATCCTTATATTTTCCTCTTTCCCAACGGATAACGGTGATGATCCAGATCAGGGTAATCAGCGCAGCCGCTGCGATCAGTGCGTATTGAATCGGGATGGAGTCTTCAGCCAGCGAGATAATCAAGGGGATGGCCAAAAAGACGACAGAGAAAAACAACGCGCCGGCCACCAGCCCCTTGTTGCGTCTGGCAACCCGGTCCGGTGATATCGGCTCCGTAAACCCGAACGGCCGGCCACAGTTCGGGCAGAACCTGGCCCAGCGCGGCAAAGACGCATCACAGTCACCACACGACTCATCAACAAAATAAACATCACGAGGTGGGTTCAGATTGGTTCCGCAGTTGTTGCAAAAATGGCCTCCATCATGAGCGGTGCCGCAATGATAACAGACTTTTCCCATGAATGCGTTCCCCCTATCATTCATCCTATTGATCAGATTATAGCTCATAAGGATAATATTATCATATATGTTCACATGAATAAGCTGGAATGAAGATTCTTCCCTCTCACCCCGCATGACCCATTATATTCTTCCATCAAACCGATCCTGATCACAATGATTGAGAAGATGATTAGTCTTGGCGAAAGCGTCTGCGGATGAGAACAGCAACCGTTAAAACCGCGCCAAACACCAGGGGATACCATGGTGTTTCAGACGATTCACCCGTCTGGCTGATCTCATCGGATGCCGCAAAGAGACCGTATGTACTGAAATGATCCGTTTCTGCCCAGATGATATTACGAGTGAGATCAAGGCCCTGGCTGATGATACTTTCCTTTTCCCATAGTCCCAAAGTCTCATCCCAACGATAGATCATCAGTGATGACATCGCATCTTGATCAAGTTCAAGCTCCAGAGAATCAAGATCAATTTCGAAGCGGATACGCTGATCAATCAGATTTTCACTTCTCAGAAAATTGAAGTATCGATTCAGATTCATCATTCCCGGCGGAGCAATGACCTCGCTGGAAAATTCCCGATGACCGGTTACCGCTATGACCGCCTCCGGATCATCATGGGCCGGTATGGTCATGCTGACGCTGCCGCCAAGGAAATCAA
>RZZF01000258.1 GCA_009929975.1 Clostridia bacterium | reverse complement strand
GTACCAGACCTGATCAACTGACCGGCCGAAACATCCCAGCACATAGTCCGCCAGGCACAGTTTCTCATAGAGTGCCGGTGAATCGGGAGACAGGAGTTGTTCAACCGATCGCAGCACATCAGAAACCGCCTGGGGATCGAAAAAATCGACGAGATGGCCGGATAATGATGAAGACGAACCATGGTCGGGAATCCCGGCCAGAGACGCGGCCGACTCGCGATAGACCCGGGAGAGCCAGTCAGCGGACTCATCTTCCACCTGATCGATCAGGCCGGAGAAAAGACCCTCACGGGCAGCACCCTGTTCTTTTGTCGACAACGCGCTGAGCCAGCCCGTCACACCGGACAGACCGGACGGACCACCGTCCGCGGACAGACAGCCAGTCGTCCGCATGATCCGCTCAATCCAGGCAAACGGCAGACGGGGCTCCATGAACGCGATGATGCGGGATTCCAGTTCCGCCGGCTCAAGCAGTGGCTTCTGCGCGATCAGGTTGACCTGTCCCGGCTCGATATCCGGCAGATAGTGATCGAAGACTCTCCGGTCGCAGACCTCGGGACGAAAAGCGAATAAACCGAATGTATCCAGAAGCGGACGCTCGTAACGGGACAGCCCGTCCCGGATCTGAGCGGACATCGCGCGGGCGATGGTGGCATCGCCGGCCTGTGTTTGGACAGAAAGAGCCAGCAGCGCCAGCAAAGTGGCCAGCGTGGGCAGCAGCAGGGCCAGGAGCAGACTGATGCTGCCGCGGCGGCGGGTCTGTGGTCTTACGGTGCCGCGGATCATGGCGTTGCTGCCTGGCTTCCCGTCATCCAGCGTTTGACCTGCCCCGCCTGGTCCTCAATCAGGCGGCAGATCACCAGAACCTTCTGTGGCGAGCTTTCCAGTGTCAGAACGACCGGACCGCCAGGTTCCGGACAAACAGGAGCCACCTGATAGAGATGTCGGGCATCAGCCTGTGTCCGACTGACGGCAACGGCTGCGACGGCCTGTTCCCGCGCCGCTTTTTCAAGCGCGTCCGCCGCGATGGCGCTGCCGGTTATGGTGGCCAGGCAAAGGGGGA
Organism: Clostridia bacterium; assembly: GCA_009929975.1. GTDB lineage: Bacteria > Bacillota > Clostridia > Saccharofermentanales > UBA5734 > SLHU01. Next base: position 1,917 of record RZZF01000258.1, on the reverse strand, counting down.
TGACCAGTGTGGCTTCCATTGAAAATGCCATGAAAAACACCTCCTGATCCCAGTCTAGATCAGAAGGTGTCACTGTTTACGCTGATGATGCGACGAATACCGCTGAAACGTGACAGAACCGGTCAGTGCGGCAGCACCTTGGATAAAAACGCTTTCGTCCGCGGATTTTTTGGATGATCAAACAGTTCGGCCGGCGGTGCGGCTTCGGCGATAACGCCGTCATCGATGAACATGACCCGGCTGGCAATTTTCCGGGCGAAGCCCATCTCATGGGTGACGACCATCATGGTCATCCCCTCCCGGGCCAATTCAGTCATGACATCAAGGACTTCACCGATCATCTCCGGATCAAGAGCGGAAGTCGGTTCATCAAACAACATGATCTTCGGATTCATCGCCAGGGCGCGGGCAATCGCGACACGCTGCTTCTGGCCGCCTGACAGACGAACCGGATAGTCATCGATCCGGTCAGCCAGGCCGACCCGGTCCAGCAGTTCAAGCGCCCGCTTTCTCGCGCCATCCGCCTTATACAGGCCGAGATGCAGAGGGGCCATGGTGATATTCCCGCCGACCGTCAGATGGGGAAACAGATTGAAGTGCTGAAAAACCATTCCCATTTTCTGGCGGACCCGGTTGATGTCACAGGCCGGATCGGTGATCAGTTCATTTTCGACCCAGATCTCCCCGGCGGTCGGTTCATCCAGCCGGTTGATGCAGCGGAGGAACGTGCTTTTGCCGGATCCGGACGGACCGACGACCACAATTTTCTCACCCATTTCGATCTGCGCGTCAATCTGGTTGAGCACCAGGTTGTCACCAAACCGCTTTTCCAGTCCCTTAACGGTGATCACTTCGACGCAGCCTCCTCTCAACCCTGGTCATGAGCCGGGTCAGCATCATGACAATCAGAAGGTAAATCAGCGCGACCGCCAGCAGCGGCATGAACGCGTCGAAGGTGCGGGAACGGATCATATCGCCTGAACGGGTCAGATCAGCGACGGCGATATAGCCGGCCACCGCCGTTTCCTTGAGCAGCGTGATCAGTTCATTGAACAGGGCCGGCAGAATATTCTTGATCGCCTGCGGCAGAACGATCCGCCGCATCGCCACGCTGTAGGTCAGGCCGAGCGAACGTCCGGCCTCCATCTGGCCGCGGTCAACCGCGAGAATGCCGGCGCGGATGATCTCCGCGACATAGGCACCGCTGTTGATGCCGAACGCCAGTGATGCCACCAGCACCTTGCTGATATTGACACTGCCGAAAATGACATAGTAGATGATCAGGAGCTGGACGACCACCGGTGTGCCGCGGATCACGGTCAGATAGAGATTGGCGAAACGGGTCAGGAAGAACAGCTTCTTGCCGTTATGTTCCAGAACCTTGATCAAAGCGATCGACAAACCGATGACCACGCCCAGCGCGACCGCGAAGACCGTGATCAGGATCGTCTGCCCCAGACCGCTCAGCAGCCAGCGCCAGCGTTGGTCAACGATGAAATTGTTGGTGAAATTTGTTTTCAGCCGTTCCAGCAGCTCAGCGTTCAGCCCCAGCTGCTGGCGGAAGACAACCACGATCACCAGCACGGCCGCCAGAACCAGCCAGCTGACCAGTCTCTGTAACGGTCTGTGATGTGTTGAGGACGCGGTGTTCACGTCATTTCCACCTTTCTGCAAAAAACAGGCAGCCGCCGTCAAATAACGGCAGCTGCCTGTCAGAGACCATCATCAATCAGCCGGCGAAGCTGGCTTTGCGGATGACGACCACCTGTGAGGCATCGGTATAATGGTCAGAAAAATCAACATTGACTTTTCGCTCATCATTGACGGTCATACCCGCGGCGATGGCATCGATTTTGCCACTGTTGAGCGCGGGGATCAGGCCATTGAACGTCATGCTTTCAACAACGAGTTCCATAT
>RZZF01000257.1 GCA_009929975.1 Clostridia bacterium | reverse complement strand
GCAGGCTCCGGGCGAGGAGGCTGGACCGGGGGCAAAACCGAAGTGTCAGGCTGCCTTGCCCCGGTCCTGGCGGCTCCTCCCGTTCCTGTCGCCGCCGGAATCGGGGCTGGTGGTTGACCGCCCTGATCAATCCGCTGTTCCGGATACACATAAGACCGTACATTTTCTGCCCGGTTGTCCGTTACGGGACGGTCTTGTTCGTCGGGTTTCCTATCTTCGGGCTGATAATTCACAGTAATCGCCTCACTTTATTTTTATCACCGCTGCGTTTTTCTACACACTATATATATCAGAAGACTATGTGTTGATATCGACACAAATGCAAAATATTTTGTGCGAATCATGTCAGATTTATGAACCAGAACCTATGCTATAATACCTCATGCGGCAAGAATATCCGGTATTGCCTGTTACCAGTTTAGTACAAGGAGATTGGCAGATGCAAATCAAATGCCTGGCCCCGGAAGGGATCCCCTATCTCATCGCCACCGCGGCCGTGACGCTTATCGTTGGACTGTTCAATCCCTGGCTGCTTCTGCCGGGCGGATGTCTGCTGCTGTTCTTCGCGTTCTTTTTCCGTGACCCGCCGCGTCAGCTCACCTTGCGTCCGGATGCCTGGATCAGTCCGGCCGATGGCCGGGTCATGGCGGTCGTCCCCTGGCAGGACCCGGATCCGGAGCAGCCGTCTCAGATAAAGATCACCATTTTTCTATCAGTCTTCAATGTCCATATCAACCGTGCGCCGATGGATGGCATCCTGACACAGCAGGTTTACCGGCCGGGACATTTTCATCCGGCATTCAAACCACATGTTTCTGAACTCAACGAACAGAACCGCATGGCCTTCCGCCAGCACCAACTGAACTTCGCCGTCCATCAGATCACCGGTTTTCTCGCCAGACGGGTTGTCAGCGACCTGCAGGTTGGCGATTCGGTCCGGCAGGGGCAGCGCATCGGAATGATCAAGTTCGGATCCTGTACCGAACTGCTTATTCCATCTGGCTGTGATGTTCTGGTAAAGCCCGGCGATAAAGTCATCGCCGGAAAAACCCTTCTGGCGGCCAGCCAATCGCCTGCATCCTGATGATCACTGAATGACGGCCACCCGAAAGCTGACGACATCCGGCGGAGGAGACTCTTTCATGTTCAGAAAAAATATACCCAATATCATTACATTGATGAATCTGTCGTTCGGTGTGCTGGCCATCATGATTGCCTCATCAACCGATAAAATTCATCTGCATCAGCGCGGTGAAGACATCAACCTGATTTATTTCAGCTGTCTGTTTGTCATCGCGGCGGCTCTGTTTGACCGCTTTGACGGCCAGTTGGCCAGAAAATTGAACGCGACCAGCGAAATCGGCAAACAGCTTGATTCTCTCTGTGATCTGATTTCTTTCGGAGTGGCTCCGGCCGTCATTGCCTGGAAACTTCATTTCGCTTCGATCGCCCTGATCATGCCGGGCGGACGCCTGATCGGATATTTCCTCGCGCTTTTGTTTCCCATATCCGGTGCGATCCGTCTGGCTCGCTTTAATATCCAGGACGACAGCCACATCTATTTTGGTATCCCGATCACCCTGGCAGGTTCTATTCTGACCTTATTAAATCTTCTGAATACTTATCTTTTTCTGCGCGGCAGTTTCACCCGGGCCAACGTCATCGCCTGCATCGTCCTGATGCCGCTGTTGTCCGTCCTGATGATCAGCCGTTTTCAGGTCGCGAAAGTCTGACATCCACCTGATCGGTGAATCGTTATTCCTGTTCCTGATAAATAAAGCGGTGAACCAGCCAGTCAATCAGCTGTTGAATCATTCGCGCCGCGAAGATCATCAGGGCCGGCAGGACCGTCAACGCAAGCAGGCCGAAGATGAACGTCAGCGCGATGCGAAGGCCTCCGGCAATGATGCCCAGCAACATGCCGAGCCCTTTATCCCAACCGGAGAACAGACCCGTCGAGGATTCAATCGTCTGGTTGATATAGTCAAGCAGATCGTCCGGCAGCTTTGACCGGTCAAAGGTCACACGCTGCAGCGCATAAACAACAAGTGCGTAAAGAACAAGACCGTATTTAACCGTGTGAATCAGCAGGGCGGGAACTTTATACAAAATATTGAAACGGTAATAGTAGCGGCTGATGAACGGAGTCCCGATCAGAAGAATGATGAACAAAATGACAGCCAGGGAAGGCGTCAGCAGCATCCAGCCCATCATACGGTCGGGAAACAGGATCTGCCAGGTGAAAAAGAAGAAAGTCAGCCAGCCGATCAACCAGAAAAATCCGGTATGACGGCGTGTTTCATATTCCGTGTCACTCCAGACAGGCCCCAGTAAAAAGCCTTCCAGAAAATCCATGCCCCCACTCCTTCTCGCTCACATGCGACTATTCTAGCAAAAATCGTCATATCCGTAAACAAACGATCATATCCGCGCCCGATCTTTATTCATCAACGCCTTGTGGTGTCTTTGCCGCGGCTACAGGAGACGGAAAGGCGACCGGCTGAGTTTCTCAATGATTATCTGAAGCTGATGCCAGCCAACCGGAAGCGGCAGATTACCGCCACAGGCATAATGCTGCCGGCCAAGCGAAAATGTGATCTGCCAGCTGCTCCGGCTGAAATCAACATCACGGTAGAGATCCGATGTCGACGGATCGGCATCCATCGCATCGTCCGTCCGTCCGGATTCAGTGTTGTCCGTTTTTTCTGCTGCCGGCCTCGGCCGGCAGGCGATCAGGCAGATGGTCTCAGCCGGATCTGCAGCGACCGCGCGCTTAAGCAGATCCCTGACCAGCGGTGCGGTCTGCACATAATTGCGCAGCTCGATCAGATGCGCGGTGGAGATGGAACGGGTAAAATCATTACACCACTGGCGGCTTTCCCGCCAGGTCAGGATACCCTGATCCAGATTTATATGGACAGAGATACAGCCTTTCCTATGGATGGAAAGCTCACAGGAAAGCGCACTGATATGATCAGCACTTATC
>RZZF01000256.1 GCA_009929975.1 Clostridia bacterium | reverse complement strand
GACGCCGATGGCCATCCAACCATCATCGGCAGCGAATGCACCGTGGGTCATCGGGTCATTCTCCACGGCTGCACCGTGGGCGACCTGTGCCTGATCGGCATGGGCTCCATCATCCTCGATGGGGCGGTCATCGGCCGTGAATCGATCGTCGGCGCCGGATCAGTGGTCACGCCGGGCAAACAGTTTCCCCCGCGATCACTGATCATGGGCACCCCGGCCAAGGTGGTGCGCGAGGTCAGCGAGGCCCAGGTGGAGGAAATGCATGCCTCGTGGCGTCGTTACGCGGCGTTGAAAAATGAATATTCCCAGGCCGGGATCGGCGACTGTTTCTAACCGGGCCCGATCAAAGGGTCAGCACCGAATTGGCCTCCCCGTATTCGTTGGGGGCGTAGCCGTCGGCCTGGCTGTCATTGACCCAGACATTGCCGTCAAGCACATAACGAAAACGGTAATTATGGCCGGCGGGCAGGGACAGGGTCACCGAAAAGCTGCCGTCCTTGAGCTTTTTCATGGGAGTTTCATGCAGTGACCAGTCGTTGAATTCCCCCGCCAGAACGGCGTTTGCGGCCTGTTCTTCGTTTTCATACTTGAAGGTGACGCGACAAGCCGCGCCGGTTTTGGAATAACTTTTCTTCAGCATAGGGTTTCTCCTTGCCTGAAACGGCGGATCATGCATGGGGAAAAAGACGGGTAAGCTGGCAATATCCTGAAAAAGAGTAAATCAACCGGAGAATCGGGGCAAGCACTATCTCGGCCCTCGCCGCGCACGATCAATGCGCGGCGGGGGCCGTTTTTTCTCTGGAAATCTTGTTTGCCCCGCGCTCCATCATTTTCCACGGACTGTGTACAAAGTATGTCTCAAACATCGCGCTTTTCTCCAACACTCCCTGAGCTGCTTGCCCCGGTGGGCAGTTTTGAGAAACTGATCACCGCCATCCATTACGGGGCCGATGCCGTCTATCTTGGCGGCAAGGCCTTCAGTCTCCGGGCCCGTGCCGGTAATTTTGACGAACTCGGCCTCCGCCGCGCAATCAGTTATGCCCATGAACATGGGGTCAAGGTCTACATCACGGTCAATATCTTTGCCCATAACCGCGATATCGATGACCTGACGCCGTATCTGACCATGCTGCGCGACGCCGGGGCCGACGGCATCATTGTCAGCGATCCCGGCATCATTGACCTGGCCAGGCAACATGTCCCGGATCTGCCTCTGCACCTCTCCACCCAGGCCAATGTCACCAACCGCGCCAGCGCCCGTTTCTGGATCAAACAGGGCGTGTCCCGGCTCAACCTTGCCCGGGAACTCGGGCTCGAGGAAATCAGGGCCATCCGCAAGGCCACCGAAGCCGACCTCGAGGTCTTTGTCCACGGGGCCCTGTGCATCTCCTACTCCGGACGCTGCATGCTGAGCAACTACTTCACCGGCCGCAACGCCAACCTGGGCGACTGCGCCCATCCCTGCCGCTATTCCTACGCCGTGGTCGAAGAAAAACGGCCCGGCCAATACTTTCCGGTGGAGGAGGATCAGCGGGGAACCTACATATTCAATTCCAAAGATCTCTGTTTGCTCAAGCAGCTGCCGCTGCTGGTGGATGCGGGAGTCAATGCCGTCAAAATTGAAGGCCGGATGAAATCAGCCGGCTATGTGGGGGCGGTGGTTCGGCTCTATCGGCTGGCGCTTGACTGGATCGGCGAACAGATTTTTTTAGGCAAAGCTGCGGTTAGCCTCAGCTTGCCCGAGACTTTTCATAACGAATTAAGCAAGATCGGCACCCGGGGACAGACAGAAAACTTTTTCAGGGCAAGGCCTTCATCCGAAGATATGCTTTATGATAGAATGAGAATTGAGCAAAGCTGGGTACCGGTCGGCATCGTTCGTCAGGCCGATCCGTTGCTGATAGAAACCCGGCATGTGCTCCGCATCGGCGATCAGGTGGAATATCTTGGCCGCGCCATTGAACCAAACCTGGTCACGGTCAACGCCATGGCCTCGGCAGACGGAACCGCGATCGATCGGGCCAATCCCGGTCAACAGGTGCTTCTGCACACGAAACCAACGCTTGATCAAGTTGAAACGCACGCCCTGTTAAGAAAACGTATCGAACCATCATGAAACCTTTTCTCAATGTCCCTTTTCTCCCCGAGGAAAGGTATGTCGATTTTCTCTGCCAGTGTCGCGATGATCTGGACAGTGTCCATTTCAGCCTGCTGCACAGCCGTTCCCTGGACAGCCGCATTCAGCTTGAGCCGCTGCCCGCGCAGGAATCCATCATTGCCGGTCTGGAACGGCTGCACGGGCCCAAAAAATACGCCCTGCTCAACAGCCGGTTCTATACCCCTGAACTGCTGACCGATCACAACCGCCTCAAGCCGATTCTCCACACCCTGGAGCACTGCCTTGAACGAAAGGTCATCAACGGCATTGTCTACTGCGATCATTATCTGCTGCAGGTCCTGGCCGATGAATCACCGCAGATTGCGGCGCAGCTGGAGGCGGTCCCCAGTGTCAACACCATGCTCGACTCCGCCCACAAAATCGAGGCCCAGCTGGCGTACATCGGCGAAACCGGATTCAAGATGCCGGGCAAGATCATCCTTGATCGATCGTTGAACCGGGATCTCGATCAATTGGCCGCCATCTCTCTGAGTATGCACCGCCAGTTTCCGGGGCTGAAAATCGAGGTCCTGGCCAATGAGGGCTGTCTGCCGTACTGCCCGTTCAAGCTCTCCCACGACTCCTACATCGCCCTGGCCAACATCAACGGCCGCTGCCAGACCCATGTCATCAACTGCGATATCGGCTGCATGCGGCTCCTGGACGAGCAACCCCACCGGCTGCTGCAGTCCCCCTTTATCCGTCCCGAGGATATTGATCTGTATCTCTACCATGTGGAAACGATCAAACTCTGCGGCCGCACCCTTGGCCCGCCCTTCCTGATCAACGCGATCAAGGCCTACCGCGCCCGCCGCTACGACGGCAACCTGCTCGATCTGCTCGACG
>RZZF01000255.1 GCA_009929975.1 Clostridia bacterium | reverse complement strand
TCTGAAGGCTGGCCGTCAATATAGGACGGCGCATCGCCAAGGCAGAGAATCTCGCCGCCGGCAGCCTGGAAGGCAGCCAGCCGTTCGAGGGTCGACGCACGCAGGGTCAGGACATCCGGAACGATGATCCGCTCATAGGCCATCTCCCCGACTTGCAGCGGGTTTCCGGCTGTCGTGCATTGCTGTGGCAGCAGTGATTCAGAAATGAAATCAAAATCGAGCTGGCCGAACAACAGCCAGTCAGTCAGCTGCGCGAACTGCTGGTCAAGCTGTTCCCGCCGGGCCGCCGTCTGGTCGAGCGGACCCCAGCAGAGCCAGAAGCTTTCCACCGGATGGATCACTCCGATCCGGCTGACGGCCCGACCGCGGGTCATTGCCGTATTGACCCGGGCGAAATGGTCTTCGATCAGCGGATACTGCCGCGACCAGGACGACTGGTAATGAATCGAGGCCGGATAGTCACGCTTGGCCTCACCGGCCATCGCGTACCAGGACAGATGCTGGACACGGACCGTCACGCCGAGCGCGGCCTGCCAGTCACCCTGCAGCTTATGGCCGCGGAAATCAAAGTCCCAGTTGGTCACGCCGTAAAGCTCGGACAGCACACCGGGATTGCCGAACTGGCGGGCGGCGGACTGGGCCTGCTTGGCGGTGGTGTATTCATAATAGTTGCAGAGCATGTCGATGCCCGGCAGGTCAAAACCGCGATAGGAGCGCATCGCCTCACCCAGGGCAGCCGTCTGGCTTTGCAGCGTCGGTTCCTCCATCATATGGCCGGTCAGCATCAGGTTGTGCCCGCGGCACCAGGCGCCGCACTGATCGGCGAAAGCTTCTGTGAAACGCTGGGCGATATGGTCTTGGTAAGCATAACGGGCATGGGAAAGACGGCCCTGCGGCAGTTCCCAGACCAGTTCCGGCAGACGGTCGAGCAGATCAAATCCATAGGCGCCGGCAAAACTCTCAGCCAGATCATCTGTCCACGGCATGACCAGGTCTTCCAGGCCGGCGGCATGGCGCAGGGTTGTCTTGTGGGTAAACTGCGGCTCATCGGTAAAGATCGCCGGAATGATCCCGCCGAAATCGGATCCGACGGTTTCGGCATACCGCTCATGCGTCGTTTCGATGAACTTGGCGATCGCCCGGGGATTAAGTGTATCAACATAGGTTTCGTTATTATACCAGGGAGATGGCAGCGCGGTCTCGAGGTAGGCATACCAGACCGTGCCGTCCTGTGAACCGGCCGCGTCCGGCTCGATCCGCTGATAGCCGGAAAGGTAATCCTGTTCATCCAGCTGCACCTGATAACAGGCGAGCAGCCGGCCATTGCCGCTGCGTCCGGCCCTGGCCGACGAGTCCCCCCCGTCCGCCGCATGGCCCGCTTCGGATTCAGGCGTCGCGGTCCAGAGCAGGTGCCGGGCCCTGAACTCAGGATTCGCCGTGACAAAACCGCCGGCCGCGCCGGAGGGCCAGCGATCCTCATCATAAAGCCACGCCAGCATATCCAGCTCGCGTGCTTTATCGACACAGGTACGGATCAGCTGCATGAAATCATCACTGAGATATGGCGTGGCCATACCGGTGCGCACATGCATATGGAAACCGCCCAGTCCCATCGCCTTGAAATGCTCGATCTGGCGGCAGAGCTCATCGGCGTCGAGCGTGGCATTCCATGCCCAGAAGGGGGTTCCACGGTATTCAGCTGTGGGGGTGAGAAATAACTCAGGGGTCAGTTTGTCCTTGTTTTTCGGATACAGCATGGCAGACTCCTTTGCCGTCTTCAGGCGGCTCTGATCATCCGTTGCCCGGACTGTCCGGACCTCTGTCCGGTCTTTCCAACCGGTTCAGACTACGCCGGCTGACTGGTTTTCAGTTTAGCATATTTCGTGATAGAATAGGGAGAACACCTTCCTGTCCATCTGATTCAGGCCATTGACAGAAACAGCCGTCCGACCGATTTTCCGGCCATCCGACCACAGGTGTTACGATGAGACCGTTCATGCACGGCAGCCATCAGACAACCGACCGCCGCTCCGCCAGCCGATCACCCGGGTACGCTGCTGCCGTTTTTTTATGCTGTCTGATTCTGGCCGTCTGCCTGCCGGCCTGCCAGCTGATCCCGCAGGATATGAACCCCGGCCTCAGCCTGCCGACTGGGGAACCGGAGTCCCCGGATCCCGATCCGACTGATGCCGTACCGGTCGTGATTGACAGCCCGCTGCATGTCACCGAAGTGATGACCGCCAACCGGACAACCCTGCCGTCGCTGGATGGCAGCTACCCCGACTGGATCGAGCTGCATAACGCGTCCAGTCAGCCGATCGACCTGAAAGGCTACCGACTTTCCGACCGCCTGAACAATCCCGAACGCTGGATTTTTCCTGATATCCGCCTTGAGGCCGGTGACTATTTGATTGTTTTCGCTTCCGGACTGCCCCAGGCGGAGGCGGCGGCCCGGCAGGCCGATGGCGAGGTGCATGCCTCCTTCCGGCTCAGCAGCAGCGGTGAACCCCTGCTTCTGACAGATCCAGCCGGACAGGTCCTCTTTTATCAGGAGATTCCGGCTCTGCCGGATGACCAGTCCTTCGGCCGCCGCGACCAGGATACCGCCGCTTCGGATCCCGGACTGTATCTGCCGCAGCCCTCGCCGGGGCGCGCAAACGGTACGGACGGCTACCGTTCCCTATCCGAGATCCCCGTACCCCGGTACGATCTGCTGATCAATGAGTATGTCAGCCGCAGCCTCGGGCCGCTGGATTCGGACGGAGACGACAGCGACTGGGTTGAGATATTCAATCATGGCGATACCGCTGTGCCGCTCGGTGGTTTCGCTCTGAGCGACCGGCCGGAGAATCCGCAGCGCTGGGTTTTTCCGGAACTTATCATCGAACCGGATACGATGATCGTGATCTGGCTGTCCGGCAAGATCAAATCGATTGATCCGGACGATCCGTCAACCTGGCACGCGTCCTTCGCGCTCGGTTCGGAAGACCGTGAACTGCTTCTCAG
>RZZF01000254.1 GCA_009929975.1 Clostridia bacterium | reverse complement strand
ATGCCGATCAGGCCATAAAAACGGATGCCGATGATCATGGCGGCGATCGGCGCCAGAGGATGCAGGCGCATCGCGTTGCCGAGGATCGGCGGTTCGATGACACGGCGGATCAATGTCAGTATCAGCAGCAGGACCAGAACACCGATGCCTGCGAACAGATTGCCGGTGAAAATGAGGTAGACCCCGATCGGGACCATCGTCGCGCTGGCACCGAGGACGGGTAGAAAATCGACGATCGAGACAATCAGAGCGATAATGACAGCATAGGGAATGCGCAGGATCAGCAGTCCGACCAGGACTTCAGCGAAGGTAACCAGCAGCAAGAGCAGATAACCACCGATGATTCTGAACAAAGTTGATGAAATCCGTTCGAGCAGCAGTGCTCCTTTGTCGCGGAAACGTCGGCTGATCAGATTGCGCTGGATGAATTTCTGCATTTTGTGCCGATCAACAATGAAATAATAACCCGACATGACAATGATGATGATCGTAAACAGGACCAGTGGCAGGCTGCTGAGAAACTGGCCGACGCTGTTGAGCAGGCCGGCCGCGAGATTCGGCAGGGTTTCCAGCAGCCGCTGCTGCAGATTGCCCATTTCATCTTCCAGGGCTGTCAGCATATCCGGAGTCAGAAAACCACCGAGCCGCTCTGACAGGTCAATGAAGAACTGGGTTATCCGGTTAATTGGATCCGCGTTCTCGATCAGGTCCGGCAGATAATTGGCCAGTGAGCGAAGTTGACTGACGGTAACCGCGATAATGGCGGCCAGTACCGCGATGAACGCGATCAGGAGCAGGGCATAGAGGGTCAGCGCAAGGCCTGATCCGGCATGTTTTCGTTCAGGCCGCAGCAGGCGGTCGCGCAGCAGTGTCTGCAGGCTCTCTTCAGTGTCATCGGTATCAGGCTGCTCTGTTTCAGGTTCAGGCTCCGGGTTTTTGCGCCGGACACGGCGCCAGGCTCCCCGCAGATGTCCGGACAGACCGAGCGACGCCCGGGCCAGAATGAATCCGACCGCGAAGGGAATGACAATAAACAGTAGCCGGACACCGAGATAAATCAGACCGGCCAGCAGCGCTCCGATCAGAAGAAATTTGATGATCAGCAGGATAATTGCCTTATCATGCGCGATGCGCCGAGGATCAGAAAGCTGCATGATTCACCTCCCGGGTCAGATGGATTGCAGATAGAGTCCGCCTGTTAATAATAACAGAGCGGCGAAGAATATCCAGCCCGGCAGCCAGCGGCGTCCGGATCCGGACTGAAACTGATCATCAGGCTGGCGATGGCCGATCAGTACCAGCAGAGGAATGAACGCGACGGCCGCGACGAAGGCCGCGATCAGCGAGGCATAGAGCAGGGACTGGGCCTGTGAGGCACTGCTGCTGATGTACTGGCTGGTCAGATGAGGAAGCAGAGGCCGGATGGCCAGCAGACTGAAATTCAATGTCATGTGAGCCAGCACCGAGGGGAGCAGGCTTTCACTTTTATGCCGGATATACCCGAGCAGGGCACCAGCCAGAAACGGTGGGAGCAGAAAAAGCGGATCAGCATGGAACACAGCGAATGCCAATGCCTGCCAGATTATGGCTGCCGCGGGTCGGCAGCCTGAACGCAGGGCGCCCTGGAGAAGCCCGCGGAACATCAATTCCTCTGTCAGGCCCGGCAGGACAACCGCTAGCAGCAGGACAACAAGCCAGACCGTCCATGGCTGCGATAAAAGCAGATCGCCACTGAAACTGAAACTGCTGGATGACATGGGAATGTTGATGCGGATCCCGGCCCGTGCCAGGGCGAAGATCAGAAGATTGTTGAGGCCCTGAAAAACAACAGCAGCCGGTATGCCGACGGTCGTGGCCAGGATCAGGCTGCCGGCTTTTGCCCGGCCGCCGACCAGATCCGAGGCTGGAGGCCGGACCACCATCAACATGATAACCGTCGGCAGCAAAACGAGGACGAGCTGGGTCAGGGTTCCGGATAAGACAAAGGATCTCAGGGTGTTTCCGCTGAAAAGGTCACTAAAGACAGGAATTTTGTCCAGGACGAGACGCAGCAGGATGGACAGACCGCCATGCAGAAGCAGAAGGAATCCCGCGGTCTTCAGATAGGCTGCCGCGGCAGGCGCTGGCAGCCCGGGCACTGAGGCTGGTTGCCGGATACCCGGCCGCGCGTTCGATTCATCAGGATGATGTTGCCTTAGCATGCCAACCTCCGAATGGGCTCAACTCAGCAGATTCAGATAGAATTGCCACAGGTTGGCCAGCAGTCCGTGAAAAGCTAGAACCAGAATGATTGACAGTGAGATAAACGGACCGAACGCCATTTCCGCGTCTGCGTCCGGGTCACGCCGCCGTCTGAGCAGCAGTGGAAGTGCGAGAAACGCGGCGGTAAAAAACGAGAGAATCAGTAAAGCGGGCAGCCAGCGTAAGCCGACGAGAAGGCCGGCGGCCGCCAGCAGTTTGACATCACCCATGCCCATGGCGTCACGCTTCATGATCTTGCTGGCAATGAACCCGACCAGCCAGAGAAAAAACGCGCCGGCAAATCCAGCGGCCAGGCGGGTCAGCAAATCCCGCAGCCAATCGGACGAGGCATGGTTCAGATTGGCCTCCAACCAGAAGAAAAGCGCGGCTGGGATGAGTGCCAGCAGGTACTGGTCCGGGATGATTTTCGTTTTATGATCCGCGATCATGATCAGCAGGAGCGGCTGCGCGGTCAGCATGACAAGTGCCCAGTAGACGGAAAGCCCGAGGACTTGATAACTCAGCAGAAATAAAAGAAACTGTGCCAGACCGAGCAGCAGTGTGTCCGGAAACCAGGGCATTGACTTCAGCTTTTCCATTTCCGGAGGGATCACCGTTTCGTCATAGTCCATCAGCCATTGATCAGGCGTCCGCCTGAAAACCAATCGGCAGACCATGGTCGCCAGAGTGGCCGCCGCGGCCAGGAGAAGCAGGGTTGGCAGCGTCATGTGTCATTCCTCCGTCATAGATGTCTGTCGTCATTTTAGCGCACTCAGGCACGATGCACAAACCTGTTA
>RZZF01000253.1 GCA_009929975.1 Clostridia bacterium | reverse complement strand
CCCTATATCCGCCCGCAGGAAAACAGCGCGCATGCGGATACACGCTGGGTTGCCGTGCTGGACGATCTCGGGCAGGGCCTTATTTTCTCAGGTCTGCCGGGTTTTTCGTTTACCGCCCATGACTACAGCGATGAAGCATTGACCGAAGCGGCTCATGATGATCTGATCGAACGTGATGAGTCGGCCACCTGGCTGCACCTTGACGCGGTCCAGGGCGGCCTGGGCAGCAACAGCTGCGGTCCTGAACCACTGGCCTCCTACCGGGCGATGCCGGAACGGCGCCAGTTCAGCTGTTTCATGCGCCCTTACGCCGAGGGTCTGCACGATCCGTTTGAGCGGTCGCTCACGCTGCCGGAATAATCCGGACCCATTGAACGGGCCGGCTCGAATCGTAAGATGACGAACAGACAGCACCCCGGTTTGCTTCAGGCAGACCGGGGTGCTGCTCATCCAGTGGCCGGTAAAGAGGACCTCCCGAGCGGTCTTTCGCTGATTACACAAAAAGCCGGCAGCAAAATGGCGCACTTTGACCAAGCCTGTCTCAGCAGCCATCTCTTTTTGTCCGCAGATGCGCAAATAGTGTAGAATGATCTTTGTACGCAACCGGCTCAGACCCTTTTTCAGACAGGCCGGCTGCCCCAAGGAGGCCGCACACATGAAGCGCAAGCACTATTCAGGATTAATTCTCAACCTGATCATCCTGCTGACTGGCAGTCTGCTGCTGACGGGCTGTCAGTTCCTGCCGCGGGAAGAGGAACCGCTGGCTCCTCCGCTGATGCAGCCGGCGACTATTGAGTACCGGACCCGGCCGGTTGAGCGGGGCGACCTGATTGAGCAGGTTCGCATGTCAGGTGCTTTTGTTCCTGAAACACAGCAGGCGCTCTCGTTTGAAAAGCAGGGCGGACGCTTGAAGGCGATTCATGTCCGGATCGGCGAACTTGTCGAGGCTGATCAGCTTTTGATGGAACTAGATTCCGAGCAGCTTGAGACACAGATCGCGATGACCCGGCTTGATGTTGAAAGAGCCGAGATCAATCTTGCCCAGGCAAAGCAAAGTGGCGACCGCTATACTGTGCGTAGAGCGGAAATTGATCATGAACAGCAGGTCATGCGTCTCGCTGATATGGAGAAACAACTGGAAGCGACGCGTATCTATGCCCCGTTCGCGGGTCAGGTCACTTACTTGTCGAGTGCGCTGATCGGTGAATATGTCAATGCCTATCAGCTGATGGTCAAGGTCGCTGATTTGAACCGACTGGTCATTGTCACGACATCGAGTGACGCGAACAGCCTGCCGATCGGCGCGACGGTGGACATTGAATATGACAAGAAGACGATTCAGGCTGAAGTCATCGCCAATCCGGGTTCTCTGTATAATGATCCGGATGAAAATATGCGCAAGGCCGCGATCATGCACCTGCCGGGCGATCAGATACCGGAAGACGTCAAAGCCGGTGTCAGTGTTCGGATCACCTATGTTCTGCAGCAGCGGGACGACGTCCTCGTTGTGCCGCGCAGTTATATCAATCTGATGAGCGGCCGTCGATATGTCAATGTACTGGAAGATGGCATCCGGGTTGAGAAGGATGTTGAAATCGGACTGACGACAGACACCGAGGCGGAAATCATCAAGGGTCTGGCCGAAGGTGATCTGGTCATCATCAATTAAGGAGGGCCGCACGTGTTTCAACTGGTCCTGCGCAAGATATTCAGCAATTCCTGGAAAGTTCTTTCGCTTCTGCTTGGTTCTATTCTGGTTGTCGGTATGGTCTGCAGCATCCCGATCTATTCCAACGCGATTCTGCAAAGACTGCTGACTCGTGACCTGGAACAGGCACAGACCGGTAACAGCCGGTATCCCGGTTATCTGGCGATCACCAGCAACTACAGTTATGTTTCCGTCAATCAGGCCAACCAGTTGATTGAACAGCTGGAGAAAGAAAGCCAATCGCTATTCGCCCGGATGCCTGTTGAGGCGGATGTGACAGCCAGCCTGTATCAGGCAGGTAATCTTTACCATATATCCAGAGAAAACGACGAGGCCAAGCGCAATCCGCTGAAAATCGGCTTTCAGACCGGTTTGACTGATCATATTGAAATCGTCCGCGGCCGTATGTATGAACCGGGCGTTCAGAACGATACCATCGAAGTTATTGTCAGCGACCTCGCACTGGAAAACGCCAATATGATGCTGGATCGCGATTATGTGATCCACAGCTATCGGCAAGGCCGCGACAATCCGGAGGCCCTGCTCAAGGTCAGGGTTGTCGGCGTCTATGCCGCGGCTGAGCTGCAGAACATCTACTGGTATCACAGCATCAACATGTTCAGCGACACACTGATCATGGATGAGGCGAACCTGCGCCAGCTCGTCGCGGAGAAAGAAGAGATTATCTGGTCTGACCATGTGATTTTTGCCGGATACGACTATTATTCATTCCGTATCCAAAATGTGGACGAACTGGTCGCCGTCAATAAAACCGGGCAGGCACTGGGGGATGAATACGCCAGGACAACCCGCTTTTCCTCAACTTTCCATACCGTTGTCGAAAACTATGTACAGCGTGAAGCGGAGTTGAAACTGACCTTGCAGATCCTGATTGTCCCGATTCTGCTGATGCTCATCTTCTATATTTTCATGGTCTCTCAGCTGATGGTACGAAGTGAGACCCATATGATCTCGGTGCTGGAAAGCCGTGGAGCGGGGCGCCACCAGACATTGATGCTCTATGCTCTGGAGAGTCTTCTGCTTGGCGGTGTCACGTTGGTGGCCGGACCGCTGCTCGGGCTATGGATGGTCCGGGTCATCGGCGCGTCCAACGGTTTTCTCGAATTTGTCGACCGGGCCGCGCTGAAGGCATCGATCGACCGTCAGGCGGTTGTTTACGCCGTCGTCGCGGTCCTGCTGTTCATGTTGACAACGCAGCTGCCGGTCTTCATTGAAGCGCGCAAATCGATTGTTGAGCAGAAACGGCGCAAATCAAGAGCCCTGCGTGCTCCTCTGTGGCAGCGCATCTTCCTTGATATCCTTCTGGCCGGTGTCAGCC
>RZZF01000252.1 GCA_009929975.1 Clostridia bacterium | reverse complement strand
TGGCTACACCATGGAAGAACAGTGGGGAGCGGACCGCTGGCTCAATCTGCCGGTCATCGGTTCATTTCAGCCGTCTGAACTGGCAAAAATCGGTTTGGCCATGGTATCTGCCCAGTTTTTTGAGCGGATCAGCCGCCATGAATCAACCGACTGGAAGGGCATTGCCGGATTGGCCGTGTTATATGGAGTCCCCATTCTTCTGATCAGCCGCCAGCCGGATTTCGGGACTTCGGTGGTCATTCTTTTCATCTTCATCAGCATGCTGTTTGTCTTCGGTCTGCGCTGGCGTTATATTCTGCTGGGATTATCCACGGCAGTTATCATGGTCCCGCTGGCCTATTTCTTTTACTTTGAGGAATACCAGAAGAACCGGATCCTGACATTTCTCTATCCCGGCCACGATCCGGACGCGTCGTATAACCTGATCCAGTCTCGTCTGGCGATCGCCAACGGCGGTCTGGCCGGCAGCCGTCTGGAAACACCGATTCATGTTCCGGTCAAGGAATCTGATTTTATCTATTCAGCGGTTTCTGAACATATGGGGTTTGTCGGAACCACCGCGCTCCTGATCTTTATTTTCTTTTTTCTGGCCCGCATCTTCTATGTCGCTTCGAAAGTTCATCCTGTCCAGCCGGCGTCAGCCCTGACGATGGTGGGTATCGGTGCCGCTATGGCTTTCCATATGATTGAGAATATCGGCATGTCGCTCGGACTGCTGCCAGTCACCGGTGTACCGCTTCCTTTTGTCAGCCATGGCGGTACGGCGATGCTGACGAATTTTATTGGTCTGGGCGTGCTGCTCTGCATTTCCATGGACCGGAATGTCAGCAAAGAATCAACCGGCTGAACCATGAACTGAATCATCCGCTGATCCTGCCTGTTTGACCTGCCTGATGGCAGGTTTTTTAATTTCCTGAAACGCTTGTTACATTTCTGTTACAGCCGATCGGGTCCCCCGGCTTTCCTTGAATTACAGCGGCTGCAAAGGTACAATAGCAATTAAGTGGTGAGAAGTAGAGCATATATTAATAAATGTGGTAAAATGTGGTGAGAAAAGTAGTGTGACGGTCTGACCGTCACGGATGGAGCGGCATGGCAAGGTACACGCATACAGTTGACGCGAAGGGAAGAGTCTTCGTTCCTGCCAGACTGAGAGACAGTCTCGGGGCTTCGCTTGTCGTCACCTTGAGTATTGATGATGGATACCTGTCGCTGTACACACCGGAACAATTCTCCCATATCCGTGAGCAGATCAGCCAGCTGTCGGGAACCGATCCGGCGGTCCGTCGCTTGAAACGGGCCATTATCGGTGAAGCCATGGTCTGCTCGATGGATGGCCAGGGCCGTATTTCGATCAGTGATGAGCTCTGGTCTCATGTCGCGGTTTCCCGCGGCGATGAAATCTGTTTTATTGATATGTTTGACAAACTTGAGATCTGTTCACGGTCTTTCTACGAAAAACAGCAGGAGGAGCAGGGTTCACTGGCAGAAGTGGATCTTACACGGTTCAATGTCACAGGCCTCTGAGTACAGACATATCCCCGTACTGGTGGATGAAGTCCTGGAGTCCCTCAACGTCAAAGCGGACGGGGACTACATTGACTGCACACTAGGCGGCGGTGGTCATGCCTGCGCTGTTTTGCGAAAACTCGGTCCACAGGGCCGTTTTTTTGGCCTTGACCAGGATAATGACGCGCTGGCTGCCGCAACAGTCCGTATTCATCAGATGAATCCGGCGGCTGACTGGCAGCTGGCCTCAGGTAATTTCACCGATCTCGAAGCGCAGATGGATCGGATCGGCTGGGCTGAGGCCGATGGGATTCTGGCAGATATCGGCGTTTCGTCATGGCAGATCGACCAGCCTGAGCGTGGTTTTACCTTTCGCCAGGAAGGTCCGCTTGATATGCGGATGAATCAAAATGCCCCGATGACCGCAGCCGATATTGTCAACACCGCCGGGGAAGACGACCTGGTCCGGATTTTGCGGGACTTTGGCGAAGAACGGCATGCCCGGCGGATCAGCCACGCCATCGTGGCACGCCGGCAGCAGTCGCCGTTTCGCACGACCACCGACCTGGCTGATCTGATCATCAGAGCCATGCCGTCGTCGTCGCGTCGTGAAGAACAGCATCCCGCGCGGCGCACCTTTCAGGCACTGCGCATTGAAGTCAATGGTGAACTGGCCGCACTGCAGTCGTTATTGGATTGTGCCCCACGCCGTCTACGGCCGCATGGCCGTCTGGTGATCATCACCTTTCATTCGCTGGAGGATCGCCTGGTGAAGGCCGCGTTTCGAAAACTTGAAAATCCCTGCACCTGTCCGCGTAGTTTCCCGGTCTGTATCTGTGGTCTCAAACCACTCGGACACGTTGTTCATAAACGCGGTCTGACCGCGGGTGCTGAAGAAATCAGTCGTAATCCGCGAGCCGCCAGCGCTCGAGTGCGCTGTTTTGAGCGGTTGACTGAAGAGGAGGAAGCAAATGGCTGAAGCATATGGCAATCTTGCGCTGAAGCGGAAACAGGGGACCGGTGAACGGAAGAACACCCAGGTCACACCGCTGCGCCAACCGATAAAGGTCAAACGGATCACTGAACGCCAGAGCGCCGACCCGCGGCTCGAGGCAACGCGTAAAGCGCGGCAGATCCGGCGTTCTCTCGCCTTGCACCAGCTTAAAATGATGGTTCAGCTGATCAGTGTCGTCCTGATACTGGCCGGGCTGTTTTCATTCATTGTCTTCCGGCAGGCCCGGATCATGGAAATGAATTTCGCTAATCTGAGAATTGAACGCCAGATGATCAGAATTGAGCAGGAAAATGGCCAGATGAGTGAAGTTCTGGCCCAGAAAACCAATCTCGATCTGATCCGCCATGTCGCGATCGAACGGCTCGGGCTCCAGGATCCTGCCCGCAGCCAGATGGTCAAAGTCCACGTACCGGCTTATGATCGTGTCGTCTATGCGGCACCTTTGCAGCGTGAAGTGGACGAGGAAACGTATCTCAGCAGTGTCTTCAGTACCATTGAAGGCTATTTCCTCAATATTCAGTCGCAAAGGCAGGCT
>RZZF01000251.1 GCA_009929975.1 Clostridia bacterium | reverse complement strand
GTCCCTATTGTAGCCATGATGATGATAAGGTGATCGATTCCCGACCCTCTGATGAAGGCATGGCCATTCGGCGCAGAAGGGAATGCTCGGTCTGCGGCGCCAGGTTCACGACCTATGAGAAAGTAGAAAATCTTCCGCTCATCGTGATCAAGAAGGATGGAACGCGTGAACCTTTTGACCGGGATAAGCTGTTCGCCGGAATTATGAAGAGCTGTGAAAAACGGCCGGTCACGACCGAGCAGATTGATAATCTGGTTCGTTCAATCGAACTCCAGTACCAGAATTCACTGCAGCGGGAAATTTCTTCGGTACAGATCGGTGAGATGGTCATGGATCGACTCAAGCAGATCGATGAAGTGGCCTATGTCCGTTTTGCTTCCGTCTACCGGCAGTTCAAGGATGTCAATTCATTTCTCCGGGAATTGAAGGATATGCTCGGACAGCAATCAACAGAGGTGACAGAGTGAAGAAAGTACTTATCGTTGATGATGATCCCAATATCAGTGAACTGCTGCGTCTGTATTTTGACAAAGATGGTTTCGCTGTCATCACTTGTTATGACGGAATCAGCGCGTACGATATCTTTGTCGAATCACGCCCGGACGTTGTCATTCTCGATCTGATGCTGCCCGGACGGGACGGATATGACATCATGCGTGATATCCGCCGTTCATCGGATACTCCCGTGATCATGCTGACCGCCCGGGGTGATACGCTTGACAAGGTGGTCGGTCTCGAGCTGGGTGCTGATGATTATGTCCAGAAGCCTTTTGAGCCCAAAGAGCTGATGGCCCGGGTCAAGGCCGTTCTGCGCCGTTCCGAAAGCAGCCGCGAAACATATGGCGAGCAGGATCTGCCAGATGATTCAGAGGCCGTTGAATACAGTAATCTGCGTGTTGACAAGTCCCGCTATACCGTGCGTGTCGGTGATCGGGAAATCGAGATGCCGCCGAAGGAACTGGAACTTCTGTTTTTCCTGGCCACCCACCCGAATCGTGTGTTCACCCGTGAACAGCTGCTGGAAAATGTCTGGGGCTATGATTTCTACGGTGAATCCCGTACCGTTGATGTTCACATCAAGCGGATCAGGGAGAAACTGGACGCGGCGTCTGCCCATTCGACCTGGCAGATCAAAACCGTCTGGGGTGTTGGCTATAAGTTCGAAACAGCCTGATCGGGCTGTGATATCATGAAACGTCCGGCACTGTTGCGTTCAGTCTATGTACGAACCATTCTCATGCTGACCCTGGCGATCGTGGTCGCCTTTTTCGTTCTCGGACTCGTCTATTACCATATCGTGACCGGCAACTCGGTCGCCCAGAGGGCAAACCAGCTCGTCAGCGGCGCGCAGGCGATATCGGATGTGGTCAGCGACAACCTGACCGATTCCGGCCAGCTGACTGATCCCCGGCTGATCAACTATATCACGTTCACGGCACGTGCATCCGGTGCGGTCGTCTGGGTTGTCAATCCATATGGTGAACTGGTCATGCATACGGGTATTCCGACCGACGCGGCGGCTCAGCTGGATATTTCTGACCAGGGGTTCTATCAACTGACATCGACGCATCTCGCTGCAATGGGTACCGGACGGTCCGGTGCCAGCCTGGTCGGGGATTTCAACGGCCTGTTCAAAGACAGCGGACAGCGTTGGATTACCGCGGTTTATCCTCTGTCAGCCCCGTATGGCGGTTATCGGGGTGAGATCCAATTGCATTATCCGCTGCCGGTCAATACATTCGGCAGTTTTCTCATGGCCAATGGACTGATCGTCTCATTTCTCGCCGCGTTCGCCATCGCGCTTCTGTTTATCGGGATTCTTTCTCACAATATCACCCGGCCGATCCGACTGCTGTCCGACGCGGCTGACAAAGTGGCACGGGGCGATCTTTCCGCGCGCGTTGAGATTCCCGGGATCGAAAACGCCTCGCCGGAGGAAATCAGAACCGCTCTGGTTACCGATGACCTGACGATTCTCGTCTACACCATGAACGCGATGCTGGAAAAACTGCAGAACCAGGAACGCGACCGCAAGGAATTCATTACCAGTGTGTCACATGATCTGAGAACGCCGTTGACATCGATCAGCGGGTTTGTCGAGGGAATGATCGACGGGACGGTTCCACCGGAAAAAATGACACATTATCTGCAGATTGTCAGACAGGAAACCCGACGGCTGCAAACGCTGGTGACGACGATGTTTGATGCTTCGATGCTTGAATCCGGCCAGACATTGAATGTTTCCATTTTCGATATCAATGAGGTGCTGCGTGAAGATATCATTGGTCTTGAATCTTTTCTGGCCGAGAAAAACCTCGGTGTACAGACCGATCTTGAAGAAGATGACCAGGGCCGCCTGCTCATCCAGGGTGACCGTGAAGCCATCAGCCGTGTTGTCTATAATATTCTTTCCAACGCGATTCGATTCACGCCGGATGACGGTGTCATCGCTCTGACAACGCGCTATACCGGACGTCCGCATGAAGTCGAAGTGATCATTGAAGACAGTGGCCCGGGCATCCCGGTGGCCGACAGGCCATATGTCTTTGACCGTTTCTATAAAGCTGACAAGTCACGGACCGCGAAAGGTTCAGGCCTGGGACTTTATATCTGCCGGACCATTCTGGCGGCGCACGGCCAGCGCATCTATGTGACTGATAGCGAACTCGGCGGTGCCGGTTTCGTGTTCACCCTGCAGGCTCCGTAAGCGGCCGGGTTTAAAAAATGTTCACACGCCATTCATGTTTATTCGCTAAAATCAGAGTCGGCGGACGATGTCACCCCGACATGATCTCCGCTGTTTCAATTCATGACGCTGAGTGTGGAGGACCGATTTGAGCCGAAAAGCTAAAATGATCCTGGGACTAACGGGTCTATGCCTGCTGACAGCCGCCGTAGCGACCCTGCTGACGACCGCGATCCTGATGCGGTTTGTGTTCAGTTCGACCGGATCAACAACGGATATGACAAGTGACCAGCCTCAGCTTTCCTATCGGCCGAGTGCCACACCCACGGTGATTCCGTCACCAACACCGGTTGTCACCGACCGGCCTGCCAGTCCGACGCCGCTCCCCACACACC
>RZZF01000250.1 GCA_009929975.1 Clostridia bacterium | reverse complement strand
GCGCGGATTCACCCGCCGCCAGAGCATGCGCTTCATAGACAATTTCACTGACCTCACTGAATCGGGTGGACAGCTTATTTTGATGCCCGGCCAGACGCGACCCGTACTCGACCACCTGACCCATGCCGTCACGGCTGAACGGCAGCAGATGATCATTCTGGCACAGCGACTGGACGAATGAAGCGTATTTCCTCAGATTGTCCGGATTGCGGTCCATCTCAATATCAAAATCGACCTTGACCTTGAACAGCTTGACAAAATCCTCATCCGTTGACAGCAGCTGGTACATCAGCGGCGTCCCGATCATGATCACCTTCACATTCAGCGGGATCGGCTGCATGCGCATCGATGCCATCGGTACATAGCGGTATTGCTCACCGATATTCTCCAGCACCGCTGATTGGTAGCGCAGAGCCCGTTTCAGGGTCAGCCAGACATACGGTTCCGTCAGGACATCGCGTGCCTGGAGGATCAGATAGCCGCCGTTCGCCCGGTGCAGCGCGCCGGGACGGGCCATGGTGAAATGGGTGCTCATCTCCATCATCTGGCTGCGATATTCAATCTTGCCGAACAGGCTGTAGTAATTGAGAAACGATTCAAAGACAACCGGTGCGCCCTGCCGATGTTCATTATTGATAAACAGGTGGACGAGATAACGCTGGAAGACCTCCTCACCATCTGTCGGTGGCAGCCAGGGCAAAGCCGGTTGTTCCGTGCCATGTTCTTTCTCCATGAACCACTGATGGTGTTCCGTCACATCATCAAGCAGAGCATCCAGCCAGCCACGGACTACCGTGAGATCCTCATAGCGTTCTATCAGCCGGTTGACCAGCGTCATCGCGGCCTGGCGGGTAATCTGCTGTTCCATGGCCTGCGCCTTTTCCTGCATGTCCTTTTCCAGCTGATGACCCCGGCTGAGCAGGTCGGCAAGCAGCTTTTCCAGGCGGCGGCCTGTCTCCTGATAGCGATGCTGTTCCTTCAGCGGCAGCCGGCTGAACGCCTCCGTGGTCAAATCCTGTCCGTCCTTCTGCGGTTTGAACATAATTTTCCCCGGCGCGCGATATAACTCATAATCAACCTTTTTCGCTTCTTCACGCAGAAGATCAAAAGTCTCGTCCATCTGCTGCTGTGCCTCGCGGGTGATGATTTCCTTCTGCTGGTCATAATCACTGCCGGCAAAGGCCGCGGGAATCGTCCGGCGCAGATCAGCGATCAATTCCTTGACATCCGATTGAAACGCCCGTCCCCGCCCGGCCGGCAGCGCGGCAGCAATCGGCTGGTCCGGTTCGTGAAAGTTGTGGATATAGCACCAGTCATCCGGCACGGGCTGTCCGGCGGCGATCCGGTTCGTCATGGACTGGACATAGGTGTTCTTGCCCGTTCCCGGTACTCCGACGACGAACAGATGATAGCCCGGCGCCTCCATCGACAGGCCGAACTTCATGGCCCGCTCCGCCCGGTCCTGGCCAATCACGCCAGTCAGCGGCGGTGCGTCACGCGTTGTCTGCAGAAACGACAGATCCCTGTCAGGATCACATCGAAGCCTCAGCTGCTCCGGCGCAAGACGGAAATGATCATACACATGCGGCTTCATCACCATTCACCTCACTTCCACCTCCATTATAAGACTTTCCGCCGCCCTTTGCTCATCCCGCCACCCATCACCCAAGCTGATCTTGCACACTTTGGTGTCAGACACCGTTCATATTCTGTTCATATTTCATCCGGAAATACAAAATGTTCTGGTACAATTCCAATGCGATCTTCGGTGTCAGACACCAACGATTGACGGCCAACTGGTTAATCAGCTGGCCGTCAGATGATACTCGTTATCATTCGGATTGTTTAATTGGATCAAATTATTACTTATTTTTGATCAGCCGGGCATAAATCAGATAGAAACCAAGCAATACGGTGAAAACAGCAGCAACAGTCATCAGGCAGACTGCGAAATGATCTTTTTGTTCGGGTCCCATCTTTCCGGTAATCGGATTACTGACCGTCGGCTGGGTCATCGTCAACTCTGAGTGATCAGTTGTTACTGTGATTTGCTCCTCTACTTCTGGTGTGGTGTCTAACGATGTGCTTTCTGATGATGTGGTGTCTGACACCGCTTCATTCTCATGTGTTGTTGTGATGGCTGCCGGCTGGCTGATAGTACTTTCAGGATTTTCTTCGTCCAGATCCGTTTCATCAGAAGACGGGGCCGGGTCCGGTACAACGCTCGGTACCGGCGAAGGGCTTGCCGCTGGTGATGGCGTGATAACCGGCGGATCGATTGTTCCGGAAACCCTGACCGCGCCAATGGCGCTGCTGAACAGATACGGATTATCCATCGGACTGACCTGCACACTGAAGGTCTCAAACGCTCCAACCACAGCGGTGTCTGGCACCACAGTGGATAAGTGGATAAACTGGCTGAACCCGGGAGCAGGATCATCCAACAAGCAATCAACGTCAGCCATTTCGATTTTCCATGGCCAACCGGTTTGCGACTGCAGGAACACGGAGAAGTCCGGCAGCACACTTGTTTGACCACGGTAGAGTAGTTCACAGTCCATCACCACCGGTTCACCCGGATCAGCCGACTGCGGCTCCGGCCCGATCAAATGGATCTGCCCGGCAGGCGTAAACCGCTGACAGCAGCTGACTGTCCAGCAATCACCCGGCGCCAGCTCATCCCGCATCCACTGCAGCAGGACCGCCTGATCACAAGCCTGTGACAAGATGGTGTCTGACACCACGCGAGGATCACGAACGGCGGACTGCAGCCGGGACGCCGCCAGTGACAGGTAGTGATCAGGTCGTTGATCAGATGGTTGATTAGATGGTTGATCAATACCGGCGGATTGATCCGGACATGCACCGCTCAAGATCATCATCCCGCAGTCCCAGGCATGGCTCGGCCATAAGATCAACCGGCCGCGTTCATCATCCCAGGAAGCGCTGACCGCTTCCGATGTTGAAGGCGTTGTTCCACTGCAGATCTGTGAGTCACCGCCATGGATCAGATCAAGGTTCGTCAAAACGTCTGTACCCTGATTGATCAATTGCCAGCAGATCGTGAAATACCACTGTCCTGGTTGATATGAT
>RZZF01000249.1 GCA_009929975.1 Clostridia bacterium | reverse complement strand
AATTAAGGCGGTTGACAAGTTTGACCACCTGAAGGGGTTTAAATTCAGCACCTATGCCACCTGGTGGATCCGCCAGGCCATCACCCGTGCCATCGCGGATCAGGCCAGGACCATCCGGATTCCGGTTCACATGGTTGAGACCATCAATAAACTGATCCGGATTCAGCGCCAGCTGATCCAGGAACTCGGACGTGAACCCGAAGCGGACGAGCTCGCGCAGGAAATGGGCATGACGGTCGAAAAGGTCCGTGAGATCATGAAGATCTCCCAGGAACCGGTTTCGCTGGAAAAACCGATCGGTGAAGAGGAGGACAGCCATCTCGGCGATTTCATTCCGGATGATGACGCGCCGTCACCGGCTGATCAGGCGGCCTTCACACTGCTCAAGGAACAGCTGCTCGAAGTTCTCAAGGGCCTGACACCGCGTGAAGAGAAGGTGCTGCGCCTGCGCTTCGGCCTCGACGACGGCCGGACCCGCACACTTGAGGAAGTCGGCAAGGAATTCAATGTAACGCGTGAGCGTATTCGTCAGATTGAAGCCAAAGCGCTGCGCAAGATGCGCCACCCCAGCCGCAGCAAGAAACTGAAAGATTACCTTGACTGATGCTCTCGAAGCGACTGCAGGCCATCGCGGACATGGTTCCGCCGTGCCGGCGGCTGATCGATATCGGAACGGATCACGCGTTTTTACCGATCGAACTGGTCGGACGCTCGATCTGCCGGACCGCAGTTGCCGCTGACTTGAGACCCGGGCCGCTGCGCCGGGCGCGGCAGCATGTTGACGCCGCCGGATTGCGGGATCAGATCTGCCTGTGCCTTTCGGACGGTCTCGATCAGATTGACCTGATGCCGGATGATGTGATTGTGATTGCCGGACTGGGCGGCCTGGAAATGATTCATATCCTGGAACGCGTGGACTGGCAGTCCCAGACGATCATTCTGCAGCCGATGAAGTCGGCGTATGAACTGAGACTCTGGCTGGCCGCTCACGGATTTACGATCCGTGACGAGCAGCTGGCTGATGAGGGACGCCATATCTATCCGCTGCTGAGGCTGACCGCCGGGCAGCCTCAGTATGAGCTGAGTGATCTGCTGGCCTTCATAGGCCCAGTACTTCTCCGCCGTCAGCCGGCCGGTTTCGGCCGTTATCTCAAACGGCGCGTCCACCAGCTGGAACTGGCCGGCCGCGGCCGGCCGCAGCTGCAGGCGGCTCTGAGCCGGGCCCGGATGATTCTGGCAGAAGTGACAGAGGAGGTCTCAACATGACAAAGCCCGTGACCGTCCAGACCATCGCTGATTATCTTAATGTTCTGGCTCCTGCGGATCTGGCTGAACCATGGGATCATACCGGACTGCTCATCGGCAGCCCGGACCAGCCGGTCCGACGTGTTCTGGTCAGTCTGGATGCTGACTTGTCCGCGATCAACGCCGCGGTTCAGCATCAGGCTGAACTGATGATCTGCCATCATCCGCTGATCTTCAGTCCGCTGTCATCCCTGCGGATTGACCGGCCGAATGAACTGCAATGTGTCCGGCTGATTCAGGAAAAAATCAGCCTGATCGCCGCCCATACCAATCTGGACGCGGCGGAAGGGGGCACGGCCGACTGCCTGGCCGCTTATCTGCTGCAGGGTCATGAGATCAGCGTCGCGCTGCAGCCATGCGCGGTCTATGGCCGGCTGGCCGATATCAGCGAACCGGTTCTGTTATCCGATTGGCGCCGCGAGGTGGCCGTCCGGCTCGGCAGCAGCGGCTGCCGGCTGAATACTGGTCATGACCGCCTGATCCGGCGTGTCGTATTCTGGCCGGGCGCTTTTTCTGAGGACGCGATTGAACCCGTGGTCCAGGCCCGTGCCGACCTGGTTATCTGCGGCGAAGTCAAGCATCATGTGAACCTGGCGCTGGCTGATTTCGGCGTCGCGCTGATGGATGTCGGACATGATGTCAGTGAACGTCCGGTGCTGCGTCCACTGGCCGACACACTGCAGCAGGTCTGGCCGCAGATTTCATTTGCCGTACACGACGGCATCGCCTATAATGGGATTGCTTACTGAGCCAGGCAGGCAGCCGCGGGCGCAGTCCGAAAGGGCGCGCGTGAGGAAAGTCCGGGCTCCACAGGGCAGGGTGCCGGGTAACTCCCGGTGAAGGCGACTTCAAGGATAGTGCAACAGAAATAGACCGCCGGCTCCGGCCGGCAAGGATGGAAAGGCGAGGTAAGAGCTCACCAGCGGGCTGGCGACAGTCCGGCTATGTAAACCCCACCTGGAGCAACACCGTGGAGGGACATCAATGTGGCCCGCATGTCCCGGGGAGGTGGCTTGAGCCGTCCGGAAACGGTCGGCCTAGACAGATGGCTGCCAGATACAGGACCCGGCTTACAGCCTGACTCAGTAAGTACCACAATGAAAGGCAGACGACTTCATGAAAGCATCATCCTATCTCTCCCGCGGCGTTTCACCGACAAAAGACGATGTCAAACTGGCGGTCGCCAGCCAGTCCAAAGGTCTGTTTCCAGGGTCATTCTGCAAACTGATCCCGGACCTGGCCGGCGATGAGGCCTGGTGCATGGCGGTTCATGCGGATGGTGCCGGGACAAAATCGGCTTTGGCCTGGATGATGTTTCGCGAAACCGGCAGCACCGGATGGTTCAATGGCATCGCCCAGGATTCCCTGGTGATGAATATTGATGATCTGCTCTGCATCGGAGCGACTTCAGGATTTCTCCTCTCTAATACGATCGGGCGCAATGCCCATCTCGTCGACGCTGCCTGTCTCCAGGCGGTGATCAGCGGTTATGATCAGGCGATCGACCACCTGAACCGATATGGTGCCGGCATCGTCATGACAGGCGGTGAGACCGCAGATGTCGGAGATCTGGTTCGGACGATGATCTGTGATTCAACCGTGACCGTGCGGCTGCCGCGTGAGCATGTGATCAACGCGGCGGATATTCGGCCCGATCAGGTGATCATCGGACTGTCTTCTTTCGGCCGGATGAACGGCGAAGACAGGGAAAATTCCGGAATCGGATCCAATGGACTGACCGCGGCCCGCCATCTGATGCTCTCTGACGTGTATCGGGAACGTTATCCGCAGACCTATGCCG
>RZZF01000248.1 GCA_009929975.1 Clostridia bacterium | reverse complement strand
CCGCTCGGGTGGTTGTGCGCCAGGATCAAGGAAGCCGCGTTGGCCTTGACCGCCTCCCGGAATAAATCACGGGGATAAATCACGGCTGACGACAGGCCGCCCTGCGACAGGCAGACCGTCCGGATCACCCGGCTGCGGATATCCAGCAGCAGGGCCCGCAGTTCTTCCCGCGGCAGATGGCGCATTTCGCCGTCAAGCAGCAGCATCGCGTCATCCGGACTTCGGATCGCCGTTCTCGGCTTATGGGCCTGTGAATGCGCCCTTGTTCCGAGCTCAAGCGCGGCGAGGATCTGGCTGGCCTTGACCGGTCCGATTCCGTCAATCGCCATCAGTTCCTCAACACTATCTTCACTGATCGATCTGAGACCGCCGGACGTGTGCTGGCTGAGCAGCTGCTGAGCCAGGCTCAACGCCGTGGCAGCCGGTGATCCACTGCGGATGACCACCGCCAGCAGTTCGGCGTCAGTCAGCCGACGTGCCCCGTGACGCATGAGTTTTTCCACCGGACGGTCATCGACTGGCCAGTGCTTCATTGTTAAATGTGTTCCTTCCATCTGATCGCTCCCTTCCGGGAATCGTCAGTTCCAGGGCAGCAGATGAAAGTCAGTTGAAGTTGAGATGAAATGGGCCCGCGCCTGTTCGAGCAGACGCATCAGCCTGAAAACCGGCAATCCCATCACATTGTAATAGCAGCCGTTGATTGTTTCGATCAGCGCCGCGCCGAGACCCTGTATGCCGTAGGCACCCGCTTTGTCAAAGGGCTCTCCTGACGCCAGATACCAATCGATCTGTTCGTCCGACAGATCCGCGAACCGTACATCGGTCGACTCGACCGCCTGCAGCTGCAGTGGCTGCCCCTGCAGGCACAGGTCCAGATATAATCCGGTCAGGACCTGATGAGTCCGTCCGGACAGCAATCGCAGCATCCGGCCGGCATCCGCGGCATCCGCCGGTTTGCCGAGTATAGTGCCGCCGACAACCACCGCGGTATCAGCGGTCAGAACCACATAATCGGCCGGCAGGCGGACCTGGCGGTGCAGCGCGTCACATTTGGCGGCGCACAGCTGTTCGATCTGCCGGTCCGGCGGCAGTGCGGTCCAGGCGGCCAGCAGAGACGTCTCGTCAAGTTCCGGCTTGATCACTTCAACCGGCCAGTCCGGCCAGAAACGGGTCATCAGTTCATAGCGGCGCGGTGACCCGGACGCCAGGACCAGCGTCAAAGTTCGCGGAGTTGAATCAGAATTCGGCATTGCCGGGCGTCCTCGGAAATGGCAGAACATCACGGATATTGGCTACGCCTGTCAGATACATGATCAGTCGCTCCAGACCCAGTCCGAATCCGGCGTGGCGCGTACTGCCGAAGCGGCGCAGATCCAGATACCAGGCATAGTCCTCTTCAGGCAGGTCGAGCTCACGGATCCGGCCGAGCAGGCGGTCATGATCATCCTCACGCTGGCTGCCGCCGATGATCTCGCCGATGCCGGGAACCAGACAATCCATCGCGGCCACCGTCCTGCCGTCATCATTGAGCTTCATGTAAAACGCCTTGATCTGCTTCGGGTAGTCAATCACGAAGACCGGGCGATGCCACAACTCCTCCGTCAGATAGCGCTCATGCTCGGTCTGCAGATCACAACCCCAGCTGACCGGATAGTCAAAATCACAGCCGGAAGCCTGCAGCGCGTCAACCGCTTCGGTATAGGTCATAACCGCGAACTGACTGTCAACAACATGTTCCAGCCGCTCGAGCAGCCCCTTATCGACAAACTGGTTGAAGAACGCCATCTCCTGCGGACATTGCTCCAGCACATAACGGATGATATATTTGATCATCGCTTCGGCCAGAGCCATATCGTCCTTCAGGTCGGCAAAGGCGATTTCCGGTTCGATCATCCAGAATTCCGCCGCGTGGCGCGGTGTATTGGAGTTCTCCGCACGGAATGTCGGTCCGAATGTGTAGACATTGCGAAACGCCATGGCATAGGCTTCGGCACTGAGCTGGCCGCTCACGGTCAGACTGGTGCGGCTGCCGAAAAAATCCTTCGAATAGTCGACCATGCCATCCTGTGAACGCGGTGGATCCGCCGGATCAAGGGTCGTTACCTGGAACATCTGGCCGGCGCCTTCAGCGTCGCTGGATGTGATGATCGGGGTATGGACATAAACGAAATCGCGCTCATTGAAGAAACGGTGGATCGCGAAGGACGCCACGGAACGCACCCGGAAGACAGCCGTCAGCAGATTCGTGCGCGGCCGCAGATGCGCGATGCTGCGCAGGAATTGCGGGCTGTGCCGTTTCGGCTGCAGCGGATACTCCGGCGGGCAGTCCCCTTCAACCTGAACCGTCTCGGCCTGGAGCTCAAACGGCTGGCGCGCATCCGGTGTCAGATGTAATCGTCCGCTGACCTGGATCGCGGCCCCATTGCCCAGGCGGGCGATCCGGTCGTAATCCTTAAGGGTATCTCGGGAAATCACAATCTGGAGCGGCTGGAAGAACGTCCCGTCATTCAAGCTGATGAAAGCGAACTGCTTCTGGTCGCGGATGGTCCGGATCCAGCCGGATACCTCGATGGTCTTGCCGGCCAGTGTTTCCGCGTCCCGGTACAGGACGCGTATGGATGTCGTCATGATGTCAGGCCCCCTTGCCGCAGCATTTTTTATATTTCTTGCCGCTTCCGCATGGACACGGATCGTTGCGGCCGATCTTCTCGCTCCGAACTGTTTTCGAGTCACGCCATTCCCGAATGATCGCCTGGCGCCGCTCTTGCGGCAGGACCAGCTCCCAGCTCTCCAGCTGGTAGAGCCAGTCGGCTTCGGCTTCATTCATTTTGCGGAAAAGCGTCTCAAAATCAATTTCAAAACGAAGCGGACTGTCCGGTGTCAGCTGCTCAAGATCCGGCGCTTCGGCCAGACTGCTGCTGAGACCCTCAAGAAAGCCCATGAAGACAACCGGCTGGCCGGAAAACCCGAGTTCATCCGCGAGCGACGCGACCGTCCCACTGTAGACATGCGGATAATTGCTCAGGATCTGGTCATAGGCGGCTGTTTCGAGCTCCAGATACAATTCAAGCAATTGGCTGTCTGTCTCACTCTGGCCTTGTTCGCTGATCCGCCGCA